>CANNKR010000030.1 GCA_947504615.1 Gemmatimonadota bacterium
GGCCAGTGGAACGTGCGCTGTGCTGATCGGCCTGACCTTCGGCCGATCACTCTGGCTGCTGGTACCTGTCGCGCTGGTCTGGGGTTTCTTCGTCATCGCCGACAGCGCGCAGTTCAGCGTGCTGGTCACTGAGAGCGTGCCTGCGCACGCGGTAGGGACGGCGCTGACCGTTCAGACCTCATTGGGTTTTCTGCTCACGACGTTCACCATCCAGGCGGTTCCGCCGGTGGTGCGCGCTGTCGGGTGGGCGTTGGCGTTTCCGATGCTGGCGTTGGGGCCGATGGCCGGCATCTGGAGCATCCAGCGGCTTGTAGCCGCTCGGCGTCGATTGGCTGCCTAGAAACGATGAGCAAACCGGGGAACCCGCGCCATAAGTACGGTGCTTTGACAACATCTCTTATGACATTGTTTTCGATGGGACGTTGCCCTCACGTCCCACTAACCCCGCTGTGAAGACGCCAAGCGCCTAGAAGTACGCAAAGCGCACCACGAAGCCCAAGGAGAGAATCCGTATGAGTGACTCAGATAAGGTCCCCAAGCCCTCCGATCTCAGCGCCATGTCGTACGCCGACCGTGAGGCCATGCAAGAGAGGATTCACGCTGCTCGGGAACGCCTTGGTGAAATCAAGTACATGGCGATCATGGCTCCGCACTTCTTGGAGTACGAGGCGGTGATCCGTGCGGAGAACGGGAACGATCCGGAGAACCCGCAAATCCAGATGATCGAGAAGATCCGCGAGCTCAGGGCCATGGGGCTGATCTAGCCATGCGGTGGCCTGCGGCGTCTTCAGGCTTCCAAAGGACTCCGGCTGAACAGCCGGGCACATGATTGACACTTTGGTCCGGCAACGCAGATGGCAGCAGACCGAACGCCAAGGCCTTCTACCAGATGCCTGCGCTTCATTGGGCCTCCGTGAGCATCCCCACTGCACCTGCGTGGCGGACAAAGCTACAGCCAAGCCGCACCGCTGGTGACTGGCTGCCGTTCCACGTGCCGCGACGACGGAACGGTCAGCGCGTGCTGGCCGGACACCAACGTCTCGCAGTACAATTCAGGCGCGTCTAGAACAGCCTGCCGACGTTCACCGGTTCCACGGAGCAGCCGTGTCCCGTTCTCGCCGTTCCTTCCCTGCCCTCCTGCTCGCCATCGCGCTCACGGCGTGCGCGGGTGGATCGGACTCGGCAAACGGGCCTACGCGCGTCACGACGGTCGACGTCTCGCCCACAACCGTTGACATCGCCGTCGGCGCCACGCAGCAGCTCGCAGCCGCCCCGCGCAATAGCAGCGGTGCCATAGTCGCTGGCAAGACCGCCACATGGTCCACCTCGAGCGCAGCGGTCGCCACGGTCGACGCCGCCGGGCTCGTCCGTGGCGTCGGCGCGGGGAGCGCGTCAATCTCCGCCACGGTCGACGGCATCGCCGGTGCATCGTCCATCACGGTGACCGCCGTGCCGGTCGCCACCGTCACGCTGGCGCCGGCGCTGCTCAGCGTGCCAGTCGGCGGCACTGGCACGTTGACCGCCAAGTTGGCCTCCGCCGGTGGCACCGCACTTACAGGGCGCGTGGTCACCTGGGCGTCGAGCAACACGGCCGTCGCCACGGTCAATGCCAGCGGCATGGTGGCCGGCGTGGCCATCGGCACGGCCGTCGTCACGGCAACATCCGAGGGTCGCAGCGGCACCGCCAGCATTACGGTGACGCCCAACACCGCCACCACCTTCACGGCATCCGGCCGGGTGGTTGAGGCCGCAGGCACGCCCGGCGTCAGCGGCGCGCGCGTCACCGCGCAGGACGCCAACGCCGCCGTCATCGCCACCACCACCGCCGACGCCACCGGCAACTGGTCGCTCGCCGGCCTGCCGCTGGGTGGCACCGTGGAGTTCGTCATCAGCGCCACCGGCTACGTATCCACCACCGTGGCGCCAATCACCATCAGCGCGGCGGTCACTGTTGAGACGGTGCCGCTGGCTCCGTCGAGCGCCTCAACGGGCGGCGTGAGCGGCCGTGCGCGCGACGCGAGCACCAATGCCGCCATCGCCACCGGCATCGCCGCGGAGTTGCGCAACGGAATGAACGCCACCACGGGCCTCGCCGTGCAGACGACCACTACCGCCGCCGACGGCACGTTCAGCTTCACCGGCGTCGCGGCCGGCACCTACACACTCCTGATGCGCGGCGCAGGCTACGCGCAAACATCGCGCACCGTCGCCGTCACCGGCGGCGCGACCACCGCCAACGCCGATCTCACTCTCTCGGCCAGCGCTAATGCCAACCAGTGGCGCGCCGTCCTCACGTGGACCTCGGCCAGCCGCGACCTCGATCTCTATCTCACGCTGCCTGGCGCCGGCACCACGCGCACGCAGATCTACTTCCTGCAGCCAGGCAACTGCACCGCCACACCCTTCGCCTGCCTTGACCGCGACGCGGCGGCGGCGCCCGGACCCGAGACCGTCACGATCAGCCAACTCGGCACGGGTACATATCGCTTCTATGTGCACAATTACAACACACCCAGTTCGGCCATCGACAGTACGCTGATGCTCTCGGGGGCGCAGGTGCGCATCTTCCGCGGCAGCACGCAGATGGCCGCGTATCAGGTGCCGCAGCAGGGTGGCACGTTGTGGACGGTGGCCGAACTCGATGCCGCCACTGGAACGTTGACACCGCGCAATGTGATGTCGGCGGGCGCACCGGGTGACCCCGTGGCCGCGCTGCGTGCGCCGGACCAGCGGACGTCGCCGACTGGCAAGCGGGATCCTGGATTGCGCCTGCCGTAGCTCGCGCCGACGCATACAGGGCTAGCCGAGGGGGAGACGGAGGGTGATTTTCTGACCATGCGCCGACTCTCCCCTGCCAGCGGCACCCACGTGCGCGCCCGCGGCTTCACACTCATTGAAGTCCTCGTCGTCATCGTCGTACTCGCCATGCTCGCCTCGCTGGTGGCGCCCAACGTCTTCCGCCACGTCGGCACTGCACGCGAAACAACGGCCAAGACGCAGATCGAGATGCTCGGCGCCGCGCTCGACGCCTATCGGCTCGACAACGGACGATACCCGTCGACCGAGCAGGGACTCGTCGCGCTCTGGCAAGCGCCCACCGCCGAGCCGCGCGCCGCGAATTGGCGCGGCCCGTACCTGCGAAAAGCAGTGCCGGCCGATCCGTGGGGCGCGCCGTACGTCTACCGGGCGCCGGGCACGCAGTCAGCATCCGGCTACGACCTGCTCTCGCTTGGCGCCGACGGCAAGCCGGGTGGCGAGGGCGAAGCCACCGATATCACCAGTTGGAAGTAGTGCGGCGAGCGCCCTGATGCCGGCGTTCCGCTTTCGCACCATCGACGCCAACGGCCGGCGCGCACGCGGCCACGCGCAAGCCGTGAGCGCAGCGGCGCTGGTGCGTGATCTCGAGGCGCAGCGCCTCACCGTGCTCGATGTGCGCGAACGCGGGGCGCAGGTGCCCGAGGCGGTGCGCGTGAATGGCCGCGCCGTGGCCGACGCGGTGCAGGCCATGGCTTCGTTGCTCGCCGCCGGACTGCCGGTGGCGCGCGCCCTCGACCTCACCGCCGAAGCCGCGCCTCGCACGCTTGCCGACGTATTGCAGAACATGCGCGCCCGGCTCGAGCGAGGCGAAAGCGTCGCCGCGTCGATGGCCGCGCACCCATCGGTCTTCTCGGCCACGGCAGTCGGCGTCGTGCGCGCCGGCGAGCGCGCCGGCGATCTGGACGGTGCCCTGGCGCGTCTCGCCGCTCAACTTGAGCGCGAGGAATCGCTGCGCGCCCGACTCGTCTCGGCGGCCATCTATCCGGCAATCCTCACAATCGCCGGCGGTGCCGCTATCGTCGTGTTGCTGCTCTTCGTGTTGCCGCGGTTCGCTGCGCTGCTCGACAACACCGGCATTCCCCTGCCGGCCAGCACGGCCTTTCTGCTCGGCACCGCGACTGCGCTTCGCACCTACTGGATCGCACTGCCGCTCGCGGCGATCGGTGCGCTGGCCGCCCTGTCCTGGCTGCGCGGTTCGAACAGCGGGCGCCGCGCCGCAGCGCATGCATTGCTGGCGTTGCCAGTGGTGGGTGCGTTCCGCCGTGACTTGCTGGCCGCCAACGGCGCGCGCGCGCTCGGCGTGCTGCTGCGCGGCGGCTCGCCGTTGCCCGCCGCGCTTGATGATGCCGCCTCGGCCGCCGCCGATCCGCTGTTGCGTGACGCGCTGGCCCGCGCTCGTGCGCGCGTGATCGCCGGCAGCACGCTGCGTGCCGCGCTCGCCGCGGAACCGGTCTTCGACCACGTGCTCATCTCCCTGGTCGCCACGGGAGAGGAAGCGGGACGGCTCGCCGAGTTTCTCTCACGTGCGGCCGATCTCTTTGAGCAGCGCGCCGAACGGGGCGCGCAACGGCTGGTCGCGCTACTTGAGCCCACCATCATCGTCGTCTTCGGCCTGGTCGTTGGCTTCGTCGCGCTTTCGCTGCTGCAGGCGATCTACGGCATCAACCCGTCGGGGTTGCGGTGAACACGCGGCGGCGTGGCTACACCCTGCTCGAGCTGCTCGTGGTGCTCGTCATTCTGTCGCTGGCGGGCGTCGTCGCCGTGCCCGCCTTCGCCGCGTGGCGCCCGGTCGAGGCGCGCCGTGCGGCGGCCGGAGAACTGGTGCGCGTGCTCGATCTCGCGCGGCAGCGCGCCGTAAGCGGCGGTGTTGAGACGGAACTTGTCATCGATCCCGCGCGAGCACGCGCCTGGCTACATCCGCGCGATACCTCGTTCACGCTGGCGTTGCCCGACAGCTGTCGGCTTCGTGGCACCGCACGCAGTCGGGTAAAGCTGGAACTCGGTGGCGCGGCAAACGGCGCCTTGCCGCTCGTGGTCTGCGGCACCGATTCGGCGCGCGTGCGCATTGATGCGCTCACCGGCGCGCCGCACGTGGAGCTGCTGCCGTGAGACGGCCCGGATTCACCTTGCTCGAGGCCACCGTGGCACTCGCCATCGTGGGCACCGTCGCCATTGGTGCGCTCGAGGCATTCGCGGCCGAGGCGCGCTCAGCGCGCCGCGCGCGTGATGCGGCGCCGGCAGTCGCCGTGGCTAACGAGCGGCTCGCGCGCCTGGTGCTCACTGACGGCGCGGCGCTGCAAGCACTCCCCGACTCGCTGGCGCGCGGCGTCCAGCAGGCCGGTGCTTTGGAGTATCGATGGACCGCCAGCGCCCGACGCATTTCGGGTGAGGCAGACCTGTTCCAATTGTCCGTGGACGTGCAATGGGATTCCGGAACGTTCACGCTGACATCGCGCGCCTTCCGGCCCAGCGGCCCCGGTGCGCCGTGACGTTGCGCCGTGGCATGACCCTGCTCGAACTCCTCGTAGGGCTCACCGTCGGTGGCACCGCGCTCGCCAGCGGAGCCGCGGTCTTTGCGACGCTCATGGACCGCCGCGAGGCCCTGCTGGCAGACGTCGATGCCGAGTCGCGCTCCCTCGCGGCACGTCGCATGCTCGAGTCGTCGCTGGCTGAGGCGCGCGCTGGAACAGCGGCCGACGATGGGCTCATTGGCCACACCGCCTCCCTGCGCACCCCCGACGGCGCAACGGCCGATGATGACCTCGCGTGGACGACGACGGCTAACGGCAATCTGCGCCGCATGCGCCTCTTCATTGAACGTTCCGGCGAGCGGCCTGCGCTGGTCGTCGAGGCTGTGCAGCGCGATGCGCAGGTCTCGCAGATTGTGCTCGCTACAGATGTCGCGGGGCTCGACGTGCGATACCTCACCTCAGCATTCGGCACGCGCGAATGGCGCGATGCCTGGGCGGGCGGTGCTCTGCTGCCGGGCGCCGTGGTAGTGCACCTGACGCCGCACACGGGAGCGATGCTGCCCAGCGCGCTGCAGCTCCCGATCACCGTGCCGCTCCCCAACGGCCGATGAAACGGCGCTCCGGCTTCGCGCTGCTTGCCAGCGTCTGGCTGATGGTCGCCATTGCGGCCATCGGCCTCGAGGTCTCATGGCTGGCCCGCTCGCGGCGACTTGCCGTCGCCAACGTGCTCGACGAGTCACGCGCCCATGCCGCGGCCGTGGCGGGGCTCGAACACGCGCGCGCCAGGCTTACGGGCGCCCTCGCGCCATCGCGCGGCGACGCGCTCGCCGACCCGTGGCGCTGGGCGGTAGGCGGCGACTCGGCTGACTTGGCATCGTCGCAGTATGCGTTCCACCTGCGCGATGACGCCGCCGCTCTGGACGTAAACCGCGTTGACGAACGCACACTCACCCGCCTCTTTCAGGCCTGCGGCGCTGACGCCGGCGAAGCGGCACAGAGCGCTCAGCGCATCGCCGACTGGCGCGACCCTGACACGCTGCGCCGCGTGCGCGGTGCCGAACGCGACGACTATCTGGCCCTCGGCGCCCGCCTGTTGCCGCGTGATGGCCCCGTGCAGTCAGTCGCCGAACTCGACGACGTGGCCGGCGTGCCCGCGCGCGCCTGGGCCTGCGTGCGCCCGCTGCTGCAGGTCGGCGGGCTGGGCGGCGTGAACCCCAACACCGCACCAGCCGAGGTGCTCACCGCCCTCTCCGGCTTCTCGGCCACCACCGCCCGTGCCGTCGTACAGTCTCGCCAAGCGGGTGGCAGCGTGCGAAGCTTCACCGAACTACTCGCCGCGGCGCCACCCGCCCTCCGCGACGAACTGAACCGCAGCGGTGCGGAGCTGCAACCGCTGCTCGTCTACCAGACCGGCGCCGTGCGCGTGGTGTCGACGGCGCGCGTGGACGGCAGCCCCGTGCACGTGCGCGCCGAAGCACTCATGCGTCGCAATGGAGGAACGGTGTTCGTCGAGTGGCAGGAGTTCCGGTGACGGCACGCCGTGCGGCACTGGCCCTCGGCGCCGGACGCGGCGTCTTCGCGTGGTGGCCCAACGAGGCCACCCCGGCGCGTGCGCGCGTTGAAGCGTTCACCTTCGACCTCCACGCGCTCGCGACCGGCGATGATGCGACCCTCGCCGCACCGCTGCGCGCACTCCGGCGCGCATCGGCCGACTCGCGCGAGTTGCACGTCGCACTGGCGTCCCCGTGGTCCCTGCCCCGCGAGTTGACACTCCCGCCAATGCGCGAGCACGAAGCACGCGCGGTGCTCGCCCGCGATGGGGCGCGGCACTTTCCCTCCACGCGAACGGATCGCGTGGCCGCCGCGCGCGCGCTGCGGCCGGGGAACGCAGGGAAGCCGAGCACCTGGTGCGCCAGCGACGGCGACGGCGTGGTGCTCGACGCAATCATCGCCGCGGCCCGCGCTGCTGGCTTTTCCGCCGTTCGCTGTGTGCCGGCCGTGGGCGCGTGGGCGCACGCGGCAGGCACCGCCACGCAACGTGTGTTCGTGGTGGACGACGAGGCGGCGGTGCTCGACGCGCGCAACGGTCTTCTCACACGCCTGCGCCGCTGCCGCGCCGCCGAGTGCGGCGCGCAATCCGCCGCAACAGACGATGCGTTGCCACTCGCCGCGCAGCACGCGCCCTGGTGCGCGGAGCGCGAACTCGTCAGCGTCGCCACGCAGACCGAACGGTCGGCACGTGCGGGCACGCTTTCGCGTCGGCTGGTCACCGCCAGCGTTCTGGCGCTGGCGGCGGCGCTGGCCCTGCGGGTGTGGGGCTCGTCGCACCGCGTGGCGCGTATCGAAGCACAGCGCGCTGCCCTGCGCCCTGCCATTGCGCCGCTGCTCGCGGCGCGCGATTCACTGGCGCAGATCACCGATGCGCTGGACGAACTGTCGCGGACGTCCGCACAGTCGCCAGCCTGGACCCAGCGGCTCTGGTTGCTGTCCTCGGCACTGCCCCGCGATGCGCAGTTCACGTCGTGGCGTGGCGAGGGTGACTCGGTGGTGGTTGAGGGACGCGCCGACGACCCTTCCGCCGTACTGCAGCGGCTGCGGACCGCCCGGAACGTGAGCAGCGTGCGCGCGCTCGCGCCAATTGGTGAGGCGGGAACCGACGGCGCATCATTCGCGCTCGTCGTGCGGTTCACCTCGGGAGCGACACCGTGACCGGCCTCGTACGCCGTGATCGCCGTGCGCTCTGGTTGGGCGCGCTTGTCGTCGTCCCGATCATCGCCTGGCGCGCCATTGTTGCTCCGCTCGCCACATCAATGGCCGCCAACGAGGCGCGCGCCGCGGCGTCCGCCGAGCTCTTTGCGCGCGAGCAGGCGCTGGGCCGAGATGCGGCGCAACTCAGGCACGCGGTTACGGTGGCGCAGCGCACACTGGCCGCTGAATCGCCGCGCCTGTTCATTGCCGCCGACAGCGGCAGTGCCGCGTCGGCTCTCATTGCGTGGGCCCGCGGCGCAGCGATCAGTGCCGGGTTGCGCGACATGCGCGGCGAAGCGGCGCCCGTCACGCCGCTGCCGGGCGCGTTGATCGGCGTGCAGGTGGACGTCCGCGCGCGGGGCAATCTGGCCGCCGTCACGGCCTGGCTTTCGACAATGGAGCGCGACGCGCGACTCGTCACCGTGCACCGGCTGGAGCTCACGGGCGCCGAGGACGGCGCGCTGCTCGTGTCGGCGCGCATTCGCGCCCTCTCACGCGAGGCGCTGCGATGATCTGGGCACCGTGGCATGATCTGCGCGTGCGCGCGACGGCTGGCGTTGCCGTGCTTGCCTTCGCGCTGGCGGTGCGTGCGGCGTCCACGGCGTTCGCCGAACCGCGCGTGGCGCCGGCCGCGCCACTTATCATCACCGCCAGCGCCGTCGCGCGTTCCGCGCCACCGCAAACACCGCTCGCGCAGTTGGTGGCGCTCGACCCGTTCGGCCTTGCCGAGTTGGCGCCGGACGCCGCGCCATCGGCCGCCATGCCACCGATCGTGCTCGTTGGCACATTCGCAGGCGTTGGCGCGCCAACCGCGATCTGCCGACTCGGCGTGTCACCTGCTCGCATCCTGCATCTGGGCGACACGTTGGGTGGGTGGCGCCTGCAGCAAGTCAGTCCCGGAATGGCCGTTTTCATTGACGGCGCCGCCGTGCGGCATGAGCTTCGACTGTCACCCGTGGGGAAATGACGTGAGACCTATCCTGTACCGCGCCATCCTGGCCGTTGCGATCGTCGTCGCCGCCGTTCCCGTGCAGGCCCAACAGGGCGTGCGGGCCACCGAGGGCGGAGTCGTAGTCGACGTGCAGGACGCCGACATTCGCGTCGTTCTCTCGGCGCTCGCCGAAGCAGGCAAGGTGAACATCGCCTTTGGCGATCTCCCCGAACGGCGCGTGACGCTGCGCCTGCGCGAGGCCGTTCCCGCGGCCGACGTGCCGGCACTGATTCGCAGTCTCGCCACCGGCAGCGGCCTGCGCGTCGAGCAGGATGGTCGCCTCCTCCGCATCTTCGCCGCCGATACACCAACGGCACCCGCCGCTGATGCCGGCGAGGTGCGCTTGCACGTGTACCGGCTGAAGCACGTGCGCGCGGCCAAGTTGGCGGCCACGTTGCAGTCACTGTTCGGCGCGCCCGCGGTGGCACCGGCGGCGAGCGGGCTCAGCACGCCGCCGCTCAGCCAGCGGCTGCAGGCGGAGCGGCTCAGCATCCTCGCCGGCGATTCCGCGGCACGCCCGGCGATCATCGACGCCGGACTGCGCGCCGAACTCAAGGGACCCGTGCAGGTAGTGCCCGACGAAACCAGCAACTCGCTGCTCGTGCGCGCCCTGCCCGCCGACTGGACCATTGTGCAGGAAGCAATCGTCGCCATGGACCTGCGCCCGCTGCAGGTGATGATCGAGGTTCTCATCGCCGAAGTGCGGCAGTCACGCGATCTCGATGTGAAGGTTTCCGGCGGGGCGGCCAAGTCGCCGGACGAGAACACACGCAGCATCGCCTCACTCGGCGGAGAGGACTCCTCGCCCGCGGCGTTCCTGCTGCGCCTCGCTCGCGGCGGCGCCATCAGCTCCGACGTGGCCCTGTCAGCGCTCGCCACGCGCGGCGATGTGCGCGTGCTCTCGCGCCCACTGCTCATGGCGCAGAACAACCTCGAGGCGCGCATTCTCGTCGGCAGCCAGCGGCCGTTCGTGCAGGTCTTCCGTTCGCTGCCCACCGACAATGGCGTGCGCGACCAGGTGGTGCAGTACCGCGACGTCGGCACCACGCTCGCCATCCTGCCGACCATCAACCCCGACGGCTACGTGTCGCTGCAGGTCTCGCAGGAAGTCAGCTCGGCGACCAACGAAACCCAGTTCGGCGCGCCGGTGATCAGCACGCGTGAAGCCACCACACACCTGTTCGTGAAGGACGGCCAGACCGCCGTGCTCGGCGGGCTCGTGGACCGCACGCAAGAGAAGACGCGCACCGGCATACCAGGACTCAGCGCCCTGCCGTGGATTGGCGGGTTCTTTGGCAGCACGCGCACGGCCACGGTGAACAGTGAACTCTTCCTGTTCCTCACCCCGCACATCATTGCGACGGACGAGGATCTCGAGCGGGTGCGCGGCGCGGTGGACAAGAAGACCGCATCCGATTCCCTGCCCGCCAACCCACCGGTCGTACCGCGCAAGCCATAACCGTGGATCTCTCGGCACTCGTTTCCGTATCGCCGGCGCTCACCGCGGCGTACCTCGAGCATCATGGCGTGCTGCCGCTGGCGGTGCACGACGGCGTGCTGCGCGTGGCGTCGTGGCATGACGCGCCGGCGCCTCAGGCGCTCGACGACCTCGCGTTGCTCTGTGGGGCGCGCGTGGCACTGGAGCGCGGTGACGAAGCATCGCTGCGCCGCGCCATCCAGCGTGTGTACGGCAGCGGACCCACCGCGCAGGGGATGATCGATTCACTCGCCGCCGGCGACGCGGTGGCGATGCCCGAGATGCGCGCCCTCGACGACCTGCTGGCGCAGGCCAACGAGGCGCCGGTGGTACGGCTGGTGAATCTGCTCCTGCTCGAAGCGCTGCAGGCCCGCGCCTCCGACGTGCACCTCGAGACCTACGCCGGATCGCTGCGTGTGCGCTATCGCGTTGACGGCGTGCTGCAGGAGGCGCCGTCGCCGCCGGTCCAGCTCGCGGCCGCCGTGGTCAGCCGGCTCAAGATCATGGCCGAACTCGACATCGCCGAACGGCGCGTCCCGCAGGATGGGCGCATTCGGCTGCGGCTGCAGGACCGCGGTGTGGACGTGCGTGTGTCCACCATTCCCGCGCTCCACGGCGAAAGTGTGGTGCTGCGTCTGCTCGACGCCGCTCGCGGCCGCATTGCGCTCGACTCGCTGGGCATGGCCGACGATACGCTTACCCGCTTCCGCGGCGTCATCTCGCGGCCGCACGGCATCGTGCTCGCCACCGGGCCCACCGGCAGCGGCAAAACCACCACGCTCTACGCCGCCGTCGAGGCGCTGCGCACCGGTCGCGAGAAGATTCTGGCCGTCGAAGATCCCGTGGAGTACGAACTGCCCGGCGTGCCGCAGATTCCCGTGCACGAGAAGGCGGGCGTCACCTTCGCCTCGGCGCTGCGCGCCATGCTGCGGCAGGACCCCGACATCATGCTGGTGGGGGAAATTCGCGACGGCGACACGGCGGCCATTGCCACGCAGGCCGCGCTCACCGGACATCTCGTGCTCTCCACGCTGCACACCAATGACGCGGCGGGGGCGCTTACGCGCCTGCGCGAGCTCGGCGTGGACGGCTATCTCGTGGCCAGCACGGTGGAGGCGGTGCTCGCGCAGCGCCTCGTGCGCCTGTGGTGCGCGTGTCGCGGCGTGGGATGCGACGCCTGCCGCGGCACGGGGTACCACGGCCGCATGGGCATCCATGAACTGCTGGTGATGACCGACGCGCTGCGCGTGGCCGTCCAGGCGGGTTCCGATACCTCCACGCTGCGGCGCATCGCCGTCGGCGAGGGCATGCGCACCCTCCGCGAGGAGGGCGAGCGGCTGGTCGCCGCCGGACGCACGTCGCGCGAAGAAGTGCTCCGCGTCACATCGTAGCGGGGCGGTGACCGGCAGCTTGGCGGAATGTGGTGGTCGTTGGCTAACTTGACGGAGCTCAGTACGTCTACGATGTACGAAAGGCTCTAGCACTGTGACCGGGAGGCGCGCTCGATGACCGACACCCCCAATCGTCGCACTGCCCTCGCCGCTGGCGCCGCCGCGCTGGTGGCGGCGTTCGTGCCGCGCCGCGCCAGTGCCCAGCAACGGCGGCGCTTGGCCGCGGTCACCGGCACCGACAACTGGACCCGCACGCCGCTCCGTCTGGCCCGCCGCATCACCTTCGGCCTGAATGCCGCCGAGACGCAGCGCGCGCTCAAGCTGGGCTACAAAGGCTACCTCGAATACCAGCTCAACTACGCCGCGCTCGACGATACCTCCGTCGAGGCGGTGGTCGCCGTCAACTGGCCCATGGTCAACCAGTCGTCGGCCTCGCTTGTGCAGGCAAACCAAGGCACCGTCTACCAGCAACTTACCGACGCCACCATCTACCGGCAGGCCACGTCGCCGCGGCAGCTGCACGAACGTATGGTCGAGTTCTGGAACGACCACTTTACCATCTACTTCAACAAGGTCGGCTACCTGCACGTCGCGGACCATCGCGACGTCATCCGCAAGAACGCCCTCGGCAACTTTGGCACCCTGCTCAAGGCCAGCGCCCACAGCCCGGCGATGCTCGCCTACCTCGACAACAACGTCAACCGGGTCGGACGGGCCAACGAGAACTACGCCCGCGAGATCATGGAGCTCCACTCGCTCGGCGTGGACGGCGGATACACACAGACAGA
Source organism: Gemmatimonadota bacterium (assembly GCA_947504615.1). Taxonomy (GTDB): domain Bacteria; phylum Gemmatimonadota; class Gemmatimonadetes; order Gemmatimonadales; family Gemmatimonadaceae; genus PNKL01. The sequence continues at coordinate 12,684 of CANNKR010000030.1, forward strand.
CGTCGCCGAGTTGAGCCGCTGTCTCACCGGCTGGACGCTCAGTGCGCAGGGAGCTTTCGCGTTCAACGCGTCGTTGCACGACTTTGCCGCCAAGTCGGTGCTCGGCGTCACCATCCCCCAGCGCGCCACCAACAGCGGCCAAGGCCAGCTGGACATGGAGCAGATGCTCGACGTGCTGATCGCGCACCAGAGCACGGCAGCGTTTCTTGCCACCAAGCTGCTCAAGACGTTCCTGCGCCCCGATCCCACCAGCGCGCAAATCGCCGCCGTGGCGAACGCCTACACCAAGACCGGCGGCGACATCAAGGCCATGCTGCGCGTGGTCTTCACCGAGAACTGGGTGGCCGCCGCGCCCGCACGCTACAAGCGGCCGTATCACCTGATGCTCAGCGCCCTGCGCGGCAGTGGGGCGGTCATCTCGCCGACCGCCACTACGCTCAGCACCTTGCGCACGCTGCTCACGCAGATGGGCCACGTGATGTTCGACTGGGAGACGCCCGACGGTTACCCCGACCGCACGGAGTACTGGGCGGGCAACGTGCTGCCCCGCTGGAATGCGATGACCACCATCGCCAACGCCACCACCGGGCAGATTGCCGTCGCCGACACAACCTTCACGCGCTTTGGGTCGACGGCTGCAGCGATCGCCGACACCATCGACGCCATGGCATTCGGCGGCGAGATGAGCACGCGCACACGCGACGAACTGACCACCTACCTCACCGCCGGCACGATCAACGCCACGCGCGTTCGCGAAACGCTGGCGCTGGCCCTGTCGTCGAGCGCCTTCCAATGGTACTGAGTCCAGCCCCCCGGAGCCGCGGATGAGCGAGCACGAACACGACGCCTGTGGGTGCGACGAGTACGAGGCACTGTCGCGCCGGCGCTTCGTCACCAACGTGGCCGGCGCCGCGATCTTCGGCACCGCCTTCCCCGATTGGCTCCCCCGCGTCGTCCTCGCCCCGGCGGCGAGCAGCCGCGACATTGTCGTGCACGTCTTCATGCGCGGAGGCGCCGACGGGCTCTCGCTCTGCGTCCCCTGGGGCGATACCAACTACTACACGGGACGCCCGACCATCGCGATCCCGCGCCCCGACGCCACCGGCACTCCCAAAGCCACTGCGCTCGACAACGCCATGTGGGGCTTTCCGCCGGCGATGCTCGGCCTGCTGCCCAGCTACGAGGCCGGTCAGCTGCTCGTGATTCCGGGCGCCGGCCTCACGTTCAACTCGCGCTCGCACTTCGACGCGCAGCGGTTCATCGAAGTGGGCAAGTCCGCCGACCCTTCCGTCTCCACTGGATGGCTCGGCCGGCATCTCGCCACGGTGCCGCCCATGAGCAGCTCCGCCACGCTGCGCGCGCTCTCCATTTCGCAGGGCCTGCCCAACGCGCTCGAAGGCGCGCCCAAGGTGCTCCCCATTCCCGATCCGGCCAACTACGTGCTCAGCGGCAGTTCCACCACGCGCGCCGCGCGCCTGGCCTGGCTCAACACCGACTTCGGCGCCACCGAAGAGCCGGTGCGCAGTTCAGCGCTCGACGCCGTCGCCACACTGACGCTGCTCTCCTCGCTCAACATCAGCACGTACGCCCCGTCCAACGGCGCCTCCTATCCGAACTCGAGCTTCGGACGCGGCATGCGTTCGGCGGCGGCACTCATCAAGGCTGACGTCGGCGTCGAGGCCATTCAGGTGGACATCGGCGGGTGGGACACGCACCAGACGCAGAACCCGCTGACCGGGCTCATGTCCACGCTGATGCGGGATTTCTCCAATGCCATTGGCGCCTTCTGGGCCGACGTGCTGCAGGGAAACGGCACGTACAATGTGACGCTCGTCGCCATGTCGGAGTTCGGACGCAACGTGCGGGAGAACGGCTCGCAAGGCACCGACCATGGCCGCGGCAGCTGCATGTTCGTGATGGGCAAGCAGATTGCTGGCGGACGTGTCTACACCAAGAACTGGATGCCGCTCGCCCGCGAGAATCTCGCCGACAGCCAGGATGTGAAGGTCACCGTCGATCACCGCGACGTGCTCGCCGAGATTGTGCAGAACCGGCTGAGCAACCCCAATCTCAACCTGATCTTCCCCGGGTATACGCCGACGTTTCAGGGTGTGACGAAGTAAACAGCACCTACACACCACAAAGACACAAAGGGCACCAAGGCTGCGGTGGCGCAGATGCCTTGGTGCCCTTTGTGCCTTTGTGGTGCGCAGTTGTCGCTATTTCACTTCAATCTGCCCGCTCATCCCCGGATGCACGGTGCAGTCGTAGGGAAACAGCCCCTTGGTGTTGAACGTCCGCCCAATGTTCACGTTGCGCGTAATCTGGATGTCGGTGGGCCGCCCGGTGATCAGCGCGAAGATCACGTTGTGATCCACTGAACCAAACCGAAAGGTCACCGTCCCGCCGACCCCGATGGTCGTGAGAAACGGCGAGAACGTGTTGCCCGGCATGGTCACCTCGGCGGCGAGCGGCAGCGCCCCGCCGCCGCTGCTCACGGTGATCGTCGCCGTCCCCGTGCGGCCGCTCACCGTCGCCGTGATCGTGGCCGTGCCGGCGGCAACCGCCGTCACCAATCCGTTCGCCGACACCGACGCGACGGCCGACGCGCTGCTGCTCCACGTCGCGCTCCCCGACGTTACCGTGCCCGTGCCGGTGAGCGGCGTCGCCACCAGTTGCATCGACTGCCCCACGCCCAACTGCGCGGAGGTGACGTTCAGCGACACCGATGCCACGCCGGCGTTCGCATCGGGCGCGGTAGAGTCACCGCCGCCTGAACAGGCGAGAGCGACTGGCAGCAACGACAGCAGCAGGAGTGGGCGCATGGGGGGCGGTGAAGGGATGGCGCAAGCTAGCAGGTCTTGGCGGGAGCGGGAGGGGATCCCCGGTCTCGCCGTCCCGACCCACCTACCGAACAGGCGGCTTCGCCACCTTCTTCGGCGCTGGCACCCTCATGCTCGCCACGACCGACAGCACCAGCAGTCCCGCCACCGTCAGCAGCATCCACGCCTGCGGCACCCTGAACACACCCATGATCATCATCTTCACACCCACAAGCGTCACGATCGCCGCCAGCCCGTATCCGAGCAGGTGAAAGCGCCCAGCCACATCGGCGAGCATGAAGTACATGGCGCGCAGGACAACGACCAGCAGGGTGAAGCTCGCGTAGAGAAACGGGGTGCCGGTGTGGGAGATATCGGGCATGGTGCGTGTTGGAGTACGGAGAGACGGACGGCTGGACAGTCTAGATTCTCGCTACCGTCGCCACAGTCAAAACGCGGGCAATTCGCTGGCGTTCCCCTTGAGGCGCCCTCCAGCCTAGAACCCGGTAGCGACGAGTTCCACGCGTCACGCTACCACCGGAACACGCACGCGGCCGACCAGCGGCCCGCCAGCGGTCGCCCCTTTCCACACAAAGTCGCACAGATGCCGCGCACCGCCACACCGTCACGGGGAGGTCGCCATGCAGAAATGGCTCAGACGCATCCGCGGAGCGGTTGGCATGGGTCTTACCTGGGGGGCGGTGGGTGGATTGATGCTGAGCCTCTTTCCGGCTGCCTTGGTGCCCGTCGCGCTGGTCTGGGGCTCTTTCGTGATCGCCGACAGCGCGCAGTTCAGCGTGCTGGTCACCGAGAGCGTGCCACCGGTGGTGCGCGTCATCGGGTGGGCATTGGCATTTCCGATGCTGGCGTTGGGGCCGATGGCCGGCATCTGGAGCATTCGGGCGCTAAGCAATGCCCGGCGAACGCCGGGAAACCGGGCGTCCTGAGCTTGGCTCATCAGACGTCTCGATCAGGCGTCTCGATCAGGCGGAAATCCAGTCGCTCGGGAAGATGAAACCGCTCTGCGACCAGCGATGGTCCGCTGGTCGCAAGAGCGCTATTTCATTTTCCGTCCCGGTTGTCGTCACCCAGGGCGCGGAAGGATGCTTTGATGTTCGACTTGACGATCCCTTCGTTCAGCCCGCCGATGTTGGCGGTTGCCGGGTCGATCACGGCTCCGGATGCGGCGCGGAACCAGGTCGCGACGTCAATCTGCACGGTGACGTTGCTTCCGGTATCCCCGATCGTGACAGGGGGGTTGAACTCCAACTCCATCTCCTCGCTCACCCGCGAGGTAAAGACGAAGGCCCGTCCATTGTACGTTCCTTGGACTCGGATGCTCGTATCGGCGAAGGTAGGGTTCGCGATCCTGAATGCCTGATCCCGCGCATCGCTGCCAGGCTTGTGCACCTTCATCTCAAGCTCACGATACGTGCCCGCCGGAATGGATACGCTGAAAGGTGTCAAGACGGACGTGGTCAACGGAAGATCCAGCAACAGTGGACCGAAGCTCAGTTCCTCGCAGTCATCCGAGTGGCTGGAGTCGCCATCGGGGCATGCCGCGGTGTTGCTCCGCTTCAGTTCGATCTCGCGGAGAACCATCTGAACGCGCGTGATAATGAGTGTATTCCCGCCGCCCGTCACCGCCACGTCGAAGGCCGCCCCGTTTGCCTGCACGATGGCCCCACTGCTGCTCAGCGCCTTTGTCGAGAAGGAAAGGCTGACCGGTGAACCGGCGGCAGGTCCGGTGCTGTCTTTGCAGGCCGTTGCGCTTGCCACGACGCAAAACGTCAATCCGGCTTGCCATAGCTTCATCATGATGCAGCTCCTTGGTGGGTGTGGGCACACACTGAGACCAACGTTTCCCCCATCTAGGAAACAGAAATCGTCCCCTCCCCCGCCTGCCAAGTAGAGGTTATCGCCGACCGATCTTCTGGCGTATCACTCAGGAAGATGGAACTTGCAGTCCGCCTTCCGAGGGAGAGCCCGTCGCACTCAACGCTCTCGCACCGGGGGGTACGCGGGCTCGTACCCCAGGGGCGATGATGGGTTCCCCAGGGGGCCAGAATGATCCATGCATTTCGTGTCATCCGTGACTAGCTTGTAGAAACGCCCCTCAGTCCACCGAGACCGAGCCATGACCATCATCCGAGAAGACGATTTCATCCAGAGCATCCACGATGCCCTGCAGCACATTTCCTACTATCACCCCGTCGACTTCATCAAGGCGCTGGGCGAGGCGTATGATCGCGAGCAGGGACCCGCGGCCAAGGACGCCATCGCGCAAATCCTCACCAACTCGCGCATGTGCGCCGAGGGGCATCGCCCCATTTGCCAGGACACCGGCATCGTGGTCGTCTTCCTCAAGATCGGCATGAACGTAACCTGGGACGCGACCATGAGCATCACCGACATGGTCAACGAAGGCGTGCGTCGCGCCTACCTGCAGGCCGACAACGTCCTGCGCGCGTCCATCGTGGCCGATCCCGCCTTCAGCCGCAAGAACACCAAGGACAACACCCCCGCCGTCGTGCACTTCGAGATCGTCCCCGGCGACACCGTCGAGGTCAAGCTCGCCGCCAAGGGCGGTGGCTCCGAGAACAAGTCCAAGTTCGTCATGCTCAACCCCAGCGACTCCATCGTCGACTGGGTGCTCAAGACAGTCCCGACCATGGGCTCCGGCTGGTGCCCCCCGGGAATTCTTGGCATCGGCATTGGCGGCACCGCCGAGAAGGCGATGATCATGGCCAAGGAATCGTTGATGGAACACATCGACATGGCGCAACTCAAGGCGCGCGGCCCGAAGAACAAGATCGAAGAGCTGCGCATCGAACTGTTCGACAAGGTCAACGCCCTCGGCATCGGCGCGCAGGGACTCGGCGGCCTCGCCACCGTGCTGGACGTAAAGATCTACGACTTCCCCACGCACGCCGCGTCCAAGCCCGTCGCGATGATCCCCAACTGCGCCGCTACGCGCCACGCGCACTTCACCCTCGATGGGTCAGGGGCCGCGCAGCTCCCGGTGCCGAAACTCAGCGACTGGCCCGCCGTCACGTGGGCGCCAGACAAGAACGCCAAGTCCGTGAACCTCGACACGCTGACCGCCGCCGAGACCCGGACGTGGAAGTCCGGCGATCGCCTGCTGCTGAATGGCAAGCTGCTCACCGGCCGCGACGCCGCCCACAAGAAGATCGCCGACCTCTTTGCCGCCGGGGAGTCGCAACCGGCCGGCGTCGACTTCACCAACCGCGTGATCTACTACGTCGGCCCCGTCGATCCCGTGCGCGACGAAGTCGTCGGTCCGGCAGGCCCCACGACGGCCACCCGGATGGACAAGTTCACCGAAATGATGCTCGCCAAGACCGGGCTGATCGGCATGGTCGGCAAGTCCGAGCGAGGCCCCGTGGGGCTCGAAGCCATCCGGAAACACAAGGCGGTGTATCTCATGGCCGTCGGCGGCGCCGCCTAC
>CANNKR010000031.1 GCA_947504615.1 Gemmatimonadota bacterium
CCGAGCACGCTGCGCAGCCGAGACAACTCGTCACGCAAGGCGTCGCGTTCACCGGCCGCCGTGGCGATCTCGTCATCGAGGCGGGTCCGCCGCTTCTCCCATTCGCGTTCCGAGTACTCGCCCACGGCCGCACGCAGTTCCGCCTCGGCCCGGTCCTCCTGCTTGGAACTGAGCACCTGCTCCTTGTCGATCAACCGGCTGGCCACGTCGGCCGCCACCTGTTGCACGGCATCGGACGCCGCCGTCAGCTTGGCTTGCACCTTGTCGAGCTTGCCCGTGTAGTCGTCGTGTACGCGCTGATAGACGGACAACGGGGTGTCGGCGCGTCGGGCATCGAGCGCGCTCAGCCAGTTGGCGATCTTCCGCCGCTCAGCGAGGAGTTTCTCGACGGATTCGACCGTATCGCGATCGGGCATGCTCATGGGAGATTCACCTTGTCACGCGCCGCGCGCCGCCCGCCGCTGTGCATCGAGCACTGCGAGGGCGTCTGCCGGCAAGGACGGGACGTCACCCAGCGCGCGGGCGGCCCACATGATGCGGGCCCCGTGCTCCAGGCTTTCCATGCGCTGGTGCGCGTCGGTCAATGAGCGACCGACGGCCAGCGCTCCGTGATGGGCCATCAGGAAGGCGTCGTGCGACGCCCAGTAGGGATCAAAGGCATCGGCTACGCCGGACGTGCCCGGCGTGGCGTACGGCACCAGCGGGACCGGGCCAACCCCAAGCCGCAGTTCTGCCAGCGAGGCCCCATCCAGCGAGAGTCCGGCGACCGCAAAGGCCGTGGCCGTCGGCGGATGGGCATGAACCACCGCCTGCACATCGGGGCGCCGGTGGTAGGCTCGGAGATGGATGCCCACTTCGGATGACGGACGCCGCGCGCCGCCGCGCACCGTGCCATCGAGTCCGAGTTCCACGAGATCCTCCGGGCGAACGTCCACCTTCGAAAGGCCGGCCGGCGTCACGAGCAGCGCATCATCGCCGAGGCGAACGGACACATTGCCGTCCTGCCCTGCGATGAGGCCGCGGTCGTACAAGCGGCGGCAAACAGCGCAAACCGCCTGCCGGAGTTCGTCGTTCCGGAGCGTGGCGGTTACCCCATTCGTTGATAGACGACCCGACCATCCACGAGGGTACATCCGACGCGCCCGAACAGCGTCTTGCCGCCGTATGGGGTGTTGCGTCCCTTCGTGAGGAAGGCTGCGGGGTCCACCGTCCACGCCAACGCCGGGTCGAACACGGTGATGTCGGCCAGCGCGCCACGGCGCAGCGTGCCCCCCGGCAATCCGAAGATGCGAGCGGGAGCGCACGCCATGCGGTCGATCAGCGTGGCCAGCGAAATGATCTTGGACTGCACCAGCCACGTGATATTGACCGCCAGCGCGGTCTCGAGCCCAATGATCCCGTTCGGCGCATCGTTGAACTCGCGCTGCTTGTCGTCATTGTGGTGCGGCGCGTGATCGGTGGCGATGACGTCGATCGTGCCGTCCTTCACCGCCTGCTGCACTGCCTCGACGTCCGCCAGTGAACGAAGGGGCGGATTCATCTTGGCATTGGTGTTGTAGCCGTCCACCTCCTCTTCAGTCAGCGAGAGGTGGTGCGGGCAGGCCTCGGCCGTGACGGGAATACCGCGCTCCTTGCCCCAGCGAATGAGTTCCACCGAGCCCTTGGTGCTCATGTGGCACAGGTGCACGTGGCCGCCGGTGAGGCGCGCGAGCAGGATATCGCGAATGGCCATGATCTCTTCGGCTTCGGCCGGGATCCCCTTGAGCCCAAGGCGGGCCGAGACGAATCCTTCATTCATGTCGCCACCGGCGGCGAGCGTCGGCTCCTCGCAGTGGTCCGCCACCGGAATGCCGAAGGTGCGGGCGTATTCGAGCGCAGTGCGCATCAGGTGGGCGCTGACCACCGGCTTGCCGTCGTCGCTGACCGCCACGGCGCCCGCGCCGACCATCTCGCCGAACTCCGCGAGGCGTTCTCCCTTCTGGCCGATGGAAATGGCGCCGATGGGATAGACGCGCGCGGCGTTGGCGGCGCGCCCCTGCTTGAGCACGAAGCCGACGGCGGCCTGGTTGTCCGTCACCGGATCGGTGTTCGGCATGGCGCAGACCGCGGTGAATCCGCCCGCCGCTGCCGCCCGGGCGCCCGACAGGATGGTCTCGACGTCTTCGCGTCCCGGTTCACGCAGGTGACAATGCACATCGATAAAGCCCGGGGAGACCACCTGCCCCGCGCAATCAATGACCGTGGCCCCATCCGGCGTGCCAATGGTCCCGCCGGCGCTCTCGATCTTGCCGTCACGCACCAGCAGATCGCCGATGCCATCGAGGTTCAGCGAGGGGTCGAGCAGGCGCCCGCCCTTGAGGAGTACGTCGCGTGGAGCGGTCATCAGCGGTCACCACCCTTGGCGGCGTCGGCAAGTGCGGGCGTGTTGCCCGCCAGGAGATAGAGCACGGCCATTCTCACGGCGACCCCGTTGGTCACCTGGTCAAGGATCACGGAATGCGGGCCATCGGCCACTTCACTGTCGATCTCGACCCCGCGGTTCATGGGACCCGGGTGCAAGATCAACAGGTCCCGCGGCGCGCGGTCGAGCCGTTCGCGCGTCACGCCGAAGACACGGTTGTACTCGCGCAGCGACGGAATGTAGCCCGCCGTCATCCGCTCGAGCTGGAGGCGCAGGACGTTGAGCGCGTCGGCCCACTCGATGGCCTGCTCGATGCGTTCGAACACCTGGACGCCGAAGTCCTCGATGGCATTCGGCAGCAGCGACCGCGGGCCACACACCGCGACCTCGGCGCCAAGCTTGGTGAGGCCCCAGATGTTGGAGCGCGCCACGCGCGAGTGCAGGACATCGCCGCAGATGCAGATGCGCTTGCCGGCGAGCGTGCCAAAACGCTGGCGCAGCGTCAGCAGGTCGAGCAGCCCCTGCGTGGGGTGTTCGTGCGTGCCGTCGCCCGCGTTGATGACGTTGCTCTCGATGCGCTCGGCCAGGAATCGCGCCGCGCCCGACGAGGCATGGCGGATGACCACCATGTCGATGCGCATGGCCTCGAGGTTCTTGGCGGTGTCGACGAGCGTCTCGCCCTTGGATACCGACGAACTGGCCGTGGCGACGTTGACCGTGTCGGCCGACATGCGCTTTTCGGCGAACTCGAACGAGATGCGCGTGCGGGTGGAGGCCTCGAAGAAGAGGTTCACCACGGTGGCGCCGCGCAGCGTCGGCACCTTCTTGATGGCGCGCTCGCTGATCTCGCGCAGCGGCTCCGCCGTGTCGAGGATCATCGTGATCTGCTCGGCAGAGAGATACTCGAGGCCGAGCAGGTCCTTGCCGAGCGGCGCGGTCATTCGGCGTCCGCCGTGATGGCGAGGGTGACCTCGTCCCGCCCGTCGAGCTCCATGACGCCGACGTCCACGCGGCCACCGCGCGGCACGTCGATCAAGCGACCCACGACATCGGCGTGGATGGGAAGCTCGCGACCGCCCCGATCGATGAGCACCGCGAGCATAATGCGCGCCGGCCGGCCAAAGTCGGCGAGTTCGTCGAGCGCGGCGCGGATGGTGCGGCCCGTGTACAGCACGTCATCGACGATGCAGACCGTCTTGCCGTCGATCTCCCACGGCAGTTCGGTCTTGCCGACGATCGGGCGCGGCCCCACCGTCTGCAGGTCGTCGCGATAGAGCGTGATGTCGAGGGATCCGCGCGGCACGCTGACTTGCTCGCGGGAGTGTATGACGGTGGCGAGGCGATCGGCGAGCTGGACACCGCGGCGCTGGATCCCGACGAGCACCAGCCCGTCTGTGCCGTCGGCCCGCTCGACAATTTCATCCGCCATGCGAGCCACGGTGCGCTCGAGCGCACGGGCGTTGAGGACGATCGTCGAGGCAGTAGGCATGCGACGGTAAATATGCCGCCCGCGCACGGGATTCGACAACCGGGGTCCGGCGACGGGGTCCGGCGACGGGGCCCGGTGACGGGGCCCGGCAACAGCCCCGCAGGATCAGGCGGCGCGCGACGTCGACACAACCGGGATCTCGACCGCTCGGGCCAGATAGACCTTCTCACGTCCCGGCCCCAACGCGTCGGCCGACCGGGGAAAGGGGATCCATCCAACCAGGGTCCCCCGATCATCACGGACACAGAGCATCGCCCCAGCCGTGGTCCACATGAGATTCGTTTCCATAATCCGGGTCTTCCCTCGTAGCCCGGCGGGCACGCTGCCCTCCGGGGATTCACCCTATATGACACGCGGCACCCCCCAAAGGTTTGCGGCGTCCGTCACCGCGCGGTAACGTGCGGGTGCCGCTTGCGTATCATCCCGCACCCTGAGCGATGGCCGACCCCAGATCCCGATCCGTCAACTCGTTGCTGGCGCGGTTTTCGATCTCCGCGTTCGTCGTGTTCGCCGCCAGCCTGGCGCTGGCGGCGGCGGCCCTTTTCGGCGCGGTGGATCGGTGGGAAACGCGCGTCACGCCGCGGGTCGGGAGTGCCGTCAACCGGCTCTTTGAGCGGCAAGCCGAGGAAGCGGCGCGCCGCGTCGAGGAGCACGCCTCGAGTCGTGAGGTTGCTGAACTCATGGCGGCGCCACGCTCGCTGAACTCGCAGCGCAAGTTTGCCGACGAGACCGCGCACTGGCTCGCCCGCTACGGGTACACCTTCGTCATGATCGCGGACACCTCGCGCACGGCGGTGCTGTCGTGGGGAGTCGACTCGGCGACGCACGCCGTGCCGGGTCCTCTGCCCCGCGCGCTCTATTCGCGAATCGACTCGACCGGAACGGTCAGCGGCTATCTGCGGATCGGCGACGGCGTGATGCTCGTCGGGGGGGCCGCAGTACGTGCCGCTGCTGGAGCGCCGGCGCGTGGGTATCTCCTGCTCGGCTTGCCCGTGGACACCGGGCAGTTGCGGGCGCTCGGCCACGACGTGTCCACGCGACTCACGCTGGCGGCCGTCGCGATGGACGGGTCGAGCCTCGAGCGGACGGACGGGGGCGACACACTCGTCATCCGCCAGCCCCTGATTGGGGTGTTCGGCGCCCCGGTCGCGACGATCGAGGCCGCGTTTGACCGGCGCTTTCTCCAGCAACTCACCCAGCGCGGTGTCGCCGGACTGCTCCTCCTGCTCGCCGTCGGTACGGCGATCCTGGCCATTGCCTGGAACTCGGGTCGCCGCCTCTTCGTGACTCCGGTTCGGGCGATTGCGCGCGAAATGGAGGACATGCGGCAGTCCCGGGCACTGCATGAAATCAGTGGCGGCGTACCCGCCGCCGAGTGGGAAGTATTGCGTTCGACCTTCAACGAAACGGTGCGCACGCTCCACGACTGGCAGCGCCGGTATCGCACCGTCTTCGACCGCGCCGCCGATGCCCTGTTTCTGCTGGACCCGTCGACGGGGAACGTGATCGACGCGAACCCGGCCACCTCGACGCTGACGGGCATCGCGCCCGAGGCCATGATCGGGATGCCAATGCCGGCCGAGTTGCGGCCCGGCGGCCCCGGGCAACGCGTGGTCCGTTGGCGGCGCCCCGATGGGGTCACGCAAACGTGGGGGGTCGCGTCGAGCGAGATCGTTCTGGACGGCGGTCCGTGGACGCTGGCCGCCTACCGCGACCTGACCGGGCGCGAGGCGGTGGCACACGCGCAGAAGATGGAGGCCGTGGGCTCGCTGGCCGGCGGCATCGCGCACGACTTCAACAACCTGTTGGGCGCGGTGCTCACCGGAACGCTGGCGGCGCGCGCGATGATCCCCGAGGGACATCCGTCGCTCGTGGCGCTGGACGGCGTCGATCACGCAGGGACGCGGGCGGCGGAACTCACGCAGCAGCTCCTGCGATTCAGCCGACACGATCCCCTGCGCCTGGCACCGGTGGATATCGGGCACGCCATTGAAACCGTGGGACGCATCTGCTCGCGCACCTTCGATCGCCGCATCGTGGTGGACGCCTGGGTGCCCGGCGACCTTCCGGCCGTGCTGGGCGACTCGGGGGAAATCGAACAGGCGCTGCTGAACCTCTGCATCAACGCCAGGGACGCGATGCCCGAGGGGGGATCGTTGCGCGTCGAGGCGCGCCGCGAGCAGATCGATCCGCACCAGGCACGCAGCGCCGGCCTGCCGCAGCCCGGGGCCTACGTGGTGGTGACCGTGGCCGACACCGGCATGGGAATGACCGACGAGGTGAAGGCGAGGCTTTTCGAGCCGTTCTTTACCACCAAGGAGACCGGCAAGGGGACGGGGCTCGGGCTGTCACTCGTCTACGGACTGATGCGGCAAATGGGCGGTGCCATCACCGTGAGCAGCGTGCCCGAGCGGGGCACGCGCGTCACCCTGCTCTTCCCAGCGCTTGCGGAGCCCCCGGTACGTGCCCCCGCCGTCACGCCAGCGTCGACCGCCGCGCAGCGTCCCACGCCGGCCGACAGCCATCGCCCGCTGATCCTGCTGATCGACGATGAGCGCGCACTGCGCGAGATGCTCCGACTGGTACTCGACCTGTCCGGCTTCGAAGTTCTGGAAGCGGCTGATGGCGCCAGCGGCGTGGCCAGCCTGCGCGAGCATCAGGAAGACGTGCGCGCGATCCTGCTGGACGTGCAGCTGCCGGGCGAACTCAGCGGCGCCGAAACCCTGGAGCAAATGCGCGCCATCGATCCCGATGTCCCTGTGCTGCTGTGCACCGGTTTCGTCCGGGAAGACGAGTTGGCGCGCATGCGCATGCTTGCCATCGATGACGTGCTACTGAAGCCCGTGGACGTGAACGCCTTGCTGGCCCGCCTCGACACGCTGTGCCGCACACCGCGCCGGCGCGGTAGCACGCCGGCGCCGTAGCGGTCAGCGGGGTGGCACGCGCGCGGCGGGAGCGGCCGGTTGTCCCGACCCTCCCTTGAGGATGCGCTGCCGCGCCTGATACGTCTCGCCATTCACGATCCACGCCGCCGCCGGTTCGCCCTTGAGGAAATGCGCGAACCACTCGATCTGGCGGGTGTGGTAGTCCCGCTGGCTCTCGGCGCGCGCGACGTTGTGGTTTTCGCCCTCGTACACGAGGTAGACCACTGTCTTGCCGAGCCGACGCCCAAAGTTGTAGAGCTCCTGGCTCTGGAACGGGTTCACGTTGCCGTCCGCGTCGCCCTCCTCGAGCAGCAACGGGATGCGCAACGCGTCCACGTCAAAGACGGTGGAGTTCCTGATGTACGCCTGCCGGTCTTCCCACAGCGGCACCTCCATGCGCTCCTGAGACGTCTCGAAATGCTGCGCCTCGGCGAACCCGGAGTTGCCGGAGGTATAGCCGTACATGGAGATCAGGTTGGTGAGCGGTGCCCCCGCGATGGCGGCGGCGAAGGTCTCAGGCGCATGTACGGCGTAGAATGCGGACTGATAGCCGCCCCACGAGTGGCCCATCGCGCCCACGCGCTTCGCGTCGATGTCGGCAACGCTGGCGACAGCCGCGCGCACTGCCGACGTCACGCAGTCGAGCCCCGACCAGCCCGGGCTCCGCTTCTGGAACACCACGTCAGGGCGCAAGACGAAGTAGCCCTCCTGGCTGAACACCTGGGGGCTGTACACCGCGCGGTCGTTCAGGCCCACGTACTGATGGAAGCCTTGCGACAGTTTCTCGTAGTAGTAGACGAGCATCGGATACTTCTTGCCCGGCTGGTAGTTCGCCGGATACGTCAGCATCATCTGCAGCTTGTCGCCGCGCTTGTTGCGATAGTCCGAGAGCACCTGGCGGCCCCACGCATAGTCGCCCTGAAAGGCGTTGGTGCGTGACACCGCCTCGGCGCCGGAGAGGGCGTCGGACGTCGCCACGAAATAATCGGGCGAGTCGTCATAGCTCTGCTCGAGGTACACATAGGACTCCGCGTCGCGCGCCTTGCGCAGCGCGGAGATCGCCTTGTCGCGCCACACGAGCCGCGTGACCGTGCCGCCGGCCAGCTTGGCATAGCCGCTCTTCTTGCTCCAGTCCCCCGCGGCCGACAACATCACCGGTTTGGCGACGTCGATCGTGACCGCACTGCCGCCGCCGCCGCCGCCGCCGAAACCACCACCGGACGCGCGGTCCGGGTCGAGCGAGACGTACCGATAGGCCGTGCCGTCCTCGCGGCCGCGCGTCAGCCGAGCCGCGGCCGATCCGTCGAGCGCCAGGCGCCAGAGGTCGAACTGGTCATACACCAACACCGCGTCCTCGGTGGGCGACCATCCGGCGAGCCCGTACATCGCGCGCTCCGGCGTCGGATGATCGTCGTCGACGTTGACGAAGCTCGCCTTCGTCCGCGCGGTGAGATTGGCACGTTTCCCCGTGGTGGCGTCGAAGCTCCACCACTGCCCCTTCTGCGCGTACAGCACGAACCGGCCGGTCGGACTGATCGATGCCGCGCCGGTGGTCCGGGTGATGACCGATTCCCGCTTGCCCGTCGCCGCATCGACCCGCACCACGTCGCGGTACGAGCGGCCCGACATCACTTCCCGGACATACGCCGACTCGTCACTGGCCAGCGCCGCCGTGCGCTGCTCGCTGAACTGCAGCGACTCGTAGAGATCGGTAGCCAGCGGCGTCACGCCGCTGGCGCCAAGGCGCCACGACGCGGGGAGCGTTCGCTGCCTGTCCTGGGCAGCGTTGACCTCTTGCTGGTGAAACTGGCGCACGTCCTTCCAGTGCCACACCTGCACACGTGCTGGTGTCGCTGCTCCCCGCACGGGTGTCGGCACCTTGGTGTCGCGAGGCGCCATGCCGATGATCAGGGTACCGCCGTCACCGCTCCACTGCAGCGTGCGATACGACGCCACGCGCATCCCTGCGGGGAACTTCGCATCGGCCGAAAAATCGTAGGCCGATAGAACCGGACTCGCCGAACCCACGCCCTTCCAGGCGAGCACCACCTGACTGGTGTCGGCAAACGCGGTGTCGGTGCGACTCTGAAAGACGGCCAGGTCGGCACTCTTGCTGCGCCAGGCGAGGCCGGAGTATCCGTGGTCACCCGCGGCAAGCGAGCGCAGCGTACCGGACGCCGCCTCGAGCAGCTGGACGCCATTCCCCGTGCGCCCTTCGACGTCCAGCGTCATCGCGAGCAGCGTGCCTTCGTCGCTCCAGGAAAAGTCTGCGATGTTGCCGAACGTGACCTGCGTGCCCCGATCCAGGTCACGCACCACGAGGTCCGCCCCCCGCGACGCGGCAGCTGCGCCCGGCGCGGCTGGCGCGCGATAGCGACGCAGGGCGACATACGCTCCCGTGCGCGACAGTGCAAATGACTGGATATCGTCGAAGCTGACGGTCGTGCCGGCACGCAGGTCCACGATACCGACCTTGTTCCGTGCCGCCGCATTGCCACCCCCACCCGGCGCACCGCGCCCTCCACCACCGCCTCCGCCCGGCGTCGCCGCTGCGGCGCCGGTATCCGGCAAGATCGTGTAGACCAGAAAGCGGCTGTCGCGCGTGAACTGCGGCGCGTTCGCCATCTTCACGCTCTGCTCTTGCGACGCGCCAACCTTCCGATAGCGCAACTCGTTGCTCGTGCTGACGCGGCGCAGTTCGTAGGCCACCCACTGGCCGTCGGGCGACAAATCCCCCGCCGCGACATTCTCCCATTTGGGGTACTCTGTCTCGGGAACGCGTCCCTTGGGCGCAGCGGCACCCTGGCTGCCCTGTGCCGCTGCCGTCGCCGAGCCCACGATCGTCAGGGAGAGCAGCCGCACGATGGTCATTCGAATGTCACGCATGAACACCTCATCCCGACTGGTGGCGGAGTTATTGTCGTTCGTGCAAACCGCGAGCGTGTCAGGCGCCCGCATCACGGCGCCTTTCTGCCCGCGTCCGGCCCGGCCGCCTTGGGAGACGTCCAGAAGCCCGGTGATCCCTTGGCGTGATCGGCCACGTCGCGTCCGTAGAACGCGGCGTTGAACATCACGCGGAACGTGCCGAACGGTTGTCCACGCCATTGCGGACGGAATCCGATCAGCACCACGTGACCGCGCTCGTGCTTCACATCGAGGGCGGCGGCATTCCCCTGCAGGTACTTCTCCCCCAGCAGGTATCCGGACAGCAGTGGCGACCCTTCCTTTGCATAGCGCGCCAGGGCGGCCCCCTCGAAGCCCTCGAGCGCGGCGAACACCGGGCTCTGGTCCACGAACACCTTGGCTCGATCGGGCATGCCGGCCATCATCGGCTGCGCCTGATCGGCGATGACTTCGAGAATGGAGCCGCTCGCGAAGAAATCCTTGGATGCCAGCCCCTGCACCACGTTCTTGACGGGCAAGTGCAGCGGCTCGATGGCAAAGATCGCGCTCTGATTGACCGCGACCATCGTCCCGCCCTTGCGCACGAACTCGTCGAGGGCCCGGATGCCCGCGTCACCAAGGCCGCCCTCGATCATCGGCGGCACCCGCCCCTTGGCGAATCCATCGCGCAGCGTACGCGCGCGATCCGACGCGAACAGGATGACATCAAACCGGGAGCCCAGATCGCCGGCCAGGACATCGGCGTTTGTAATGACCGTGTACTTGAACTCGTACTGATCGAGCAGCCACTCGGTCCACCCTTCGTCCATGCTGGGCGCCAGCGTCTTGAACAGCGCCACCCGGGCGCGCACCACCGCGCTCCCCGCACCGACACCCGCGCGCCGCTCGGCGCGGAGCCCCAACTCGGTGGCCCACCCCTCGAGCTTCGGTGTGGCCACGCCAGATACCACGTAGCGGCCTCCGTCGAAGTGCACCGCGCCGCCGCCGGCCAGCGCCCGATTCACCAGGCGGAACGCATCGTTCTGCGCGGGATCGACGGCCAGCGCCGGACCAACGCCCGAAATGCGAGCGGGAGGCAGCGTGATACCAGCGGCAGCGGCGCTGGTGGAGAACGGCGCGTCCGCGGCACCAGCATCGGTGGCCTTCCCCTGCACCGCCTGCATGGCCGCCACGAAGTCCGCCGTGAGCGGCACGCGGGCCTCGATGACGCGCACGTCCATCTGGTAGGGCAACGTCCACCCCGCCGCATCGTACGGCGGCTCGGGCGCGCCCCCTTCACTCTCGCGGAGGTCCGGATAGTTCTGGACGTCGAACAACTGGCGCACCAGCTCGGAGTACTCCTGGTTCATCGGGATGACCCACGTTCCCTTGGCGTACCGTACGCCGGCGTGCGAGGCATCACGCGACAACTCGGTGACACGCACGCCCAGGAAGGCCAGGCGCTTCAGCAGCGCCACGGCGGCGCCGGGGTCGCGCTGCACCTGCGGCACGAAATAGGCGTATGGCGGTTGCGCCGCGTAGCGCGCGATCGCGTTGCGCCCCGCCTGATAGCGGTTCCAGAGCAGGTCTTCGCGGTACTTGGCCGCGTAATCGAGGGTCGCGAGCGACGCCGTTTCCATGTAGTTCACGGCGTCGCGCAGGCGCCACCAGCCACCGGGCCACGGACTCGAGTAGAGCGACCCCGGGCGCAGGTCGCGGAACTCCTTCGGGAATTCGTCGACGGTGTACAACTTCGGGGTCGCATAGTCGAAGAGCGCCGTCTCGGTCCAGAACGAGGCGATGTTCTGCAGCATGGGCATGTAGTCGATGTACCCGGGATACCAGGCGTCAAAGCCCTGGCCCATGTGCGTCGCCCCCACCTGCCCGTTCGTCTCGAGTTCCTGCGCGATCGTCATGCCGATCGTGTTCACCTCGCGCGACATCAAACCGGCCACGCGCGGCGCGATGGGCTCGGCGAACGGCGGCAGCCAGATGCGCGTGGGAAAGGGCGCGGTCTGGTGCTGCACGTAGATGATCTGCGGCTCCCAGTGCCGCCACGTGCGCGCCACCACGCGCGACTCCACGACGTTCAGCATGTAGGCGTCGCGGTTGTTGTCGTGCCCGATGTATTTCTGGTACAGCTCGTTCAGCGGCGACACCTCGAACGGCGTCCCCACGTTCTGCCGGTACCAGTTCACCACGATGTTCTGGCCATCCGGGTTGAGCGAGGGCCAGAGCAGGAGTACGGTGTTGTCGAGCATCGCCTGCGTCTTGTCGTCATTGCGCGACAGCAGGTCGTAGGCTAGTTGGATGGTGTGCTGGGACCCGGCGATCTCGGAGGCGTGGAGGCCGCCGCTGATGTCGACGAACGCCTTGCCTTCCTTCGCCAGCGCGCGGGCCTGCGCGTCGGTGAGTCCGGCCGGGTGCGCCAGCTTCTGCGCGATGTCGCGCAGGTGATCGAGGTTGGCCAGGTTCGCGGGCGACGAGATGATCGCCAGCGTCCACGGGTGCCCGGTCGAGGTCTTGCCGACATCGAGCAGCTTGATGCGGTTGCTCGAGGATGCCAGGCGCTGGAAGTAGCGGATGGACTCGTCGTACGTCACCAGCTTGAAGTCGGCGCCGACGGAGAAGCCGAGGACCGATTCGGGCGTCGGCACGGCACCTTGTGGCATGGTCGCCTGCTGGGCGGCGACCGGCTCGCCAAGGACGGCGACGGCGAAGGCCAATGCGCTCCAGAGGAGCGCCCTGTATGCGGACTTGCGCGGCATTCGGATCTCACGGGTTGATGGCACGGCGTGCGGTGCGCCACAAACACCGATGGCACACGGATGGCGCACCGGCAATTTCCCTCGCGGGGCGAGTTTCCGCCAATCGCCGGCCAGGCCTCAGCGGTGACGGGTCACTCAGCCGTGACTCTTCACGATGATCCGGATCATCTTGCGGATATCTGCGAAGGCCCTCCCGAAGGCGTCCCGCTATTTCAGGTTCACGATGGCGGCGCTGGCGGCGTCGGCGCCGGCCTTCATCACGTTGCTGATCATCTGCTCGAGCTGGCTCTTCCGATCCATGGCCTGCTGAAGCTGAAGCATTTCGCCTTCAGTGAGGTCATACAATGAGTCGGCCTTCGCCCTCACCGCCGCAGCCGCCTGGTTCATCGCCGTGGCCGCCTGCCGCTGCGCGCGTCGGGCCGCGTTCGTGGCCTTCATCTGCGCAAGCAGGGCCTCCAGGTCGGCTTGCGCGTCCTTGGCGCATTGCGTCATCACGAGCATGATCAGGGTCTCCACGTCGGCGGCGGCGAGCGTCTGGCCGGAGAACCGCCCCAGGACGTCGCCCCGTGCCGTGGCAAGCATCGCGTCGGGGGCAAGCTTGCGCCCTGCGAGTGCCCGCGCCTCCGACTGGACCCACCCGCGCACCGTCGGTTTGACGGCGGCAGAAAGCCGCGCGTTGAACGCCACCATGTTGTACGGCACCGGCGTGATGGCGAGCGTCGCAAGCTTCGATGCAACTGCGGTGCTTGCCCTGGGCTGCAGGGTGACCTGCGCCGAGGCAACGACCGCACAGGACAGTATCGCCACTGTTTCGGCGAGCAGACAGAAATGCGGGACGCGGAAGTGGCGCACGGAACCCTCGTCGGTTTCGGGACAGGTCGAGCTTGCGGCGCACGGACCCGACTGTCAAGACATCGGTGTTCGCTGACGCGCGTGCAGGTAGCTGGCATCGGGTGCCGATGGCAGATTCCCTCGTCGTCTTCCCCATCTGGAGTCTCCCGATGAAGAGTTGCCGCATTGCCGTCCTGCTGGTCGCCGTCGCCACCACCACCGTCTCCGCCCAGGGCACCAAGCCGGTGTACACGCCGGGTACGCTCACTCCCCAGCAGGAGTTTGCGCGCGGCATCTACAAGGAGCTGGTGGAGATCCAGACGGGGGTCACCACGGGCAACATCACCACGGCCGCGGTGGCCATGGCCAAGCGGTTCCGCGACGCGGGCATTCCCGAGGCCGACATCTTCGTGGGCGGTCCGCGTCCCGACAAGCACAACGTCGTGGCCCGCATTCACGGGCGCCGCGGCGCGGACGGCGGCAAGCCGCTGCTCCTGCTCGCGCACCTCGACGTGGTGGAGGCGCTCAAGGCCGACTGGTCGCCGGACATCGATCCGTTCGTCTTCATGGAACGCGACGGCTACTACTACGGACGCGGCACCGCCGACGACAAGGCCATGGCGTCGATCTTCGTTGCCAACGTCTTCCGCATGAAGCAGGACGGGTGGGTGCCCGACCGCGACATCATCATCGCGCTCACCGCCGACGAAGAGAGCGGCCCCGCCAACGGCGTCGACTGGTTGCTCAAGACCCATCCCGAACTCATGGACGCCGGCCTGGTGATCAACGAGGGCGGCGGCGGCACGCTGCGCGACGGCAAGCCGCTGTTCAACGGCCTGGGTGCCGCGGAGAAAGTCACCACGAACCTCACGCTGCGTGCCACCAACCGGGGCGGGCACTCGTCGGTGCCGCGCGATGACAACGCCATCACCGCACTCTCCGACGCGCTGTCCAAGCTGGGGCGCTACAAGTTCCCGATCGAGTTCAACGAGGTGACCCGCGCGTTCTTTACGCGCATGGCCGGCCTCGAAGCCCCCGCGATGGGCCGCGCGATGAAAGCGCTGGTCGCCAACCCGAAGGATGCGGACGCCCTCCGGGTGGTGGCCGCCGACCCGCGCTACAACTCAATGCTGCGCACCACGTGCGTGGCCACCGGGCTCACCGGCGGGCACGCGACCAACGCGCTGCCCCAGCTGGCCGAGGCCAACATCAACTGCCGTCTCTATCCCACGGCGTCGCCGGATTCCGTGCGCGCCACCTTCGAGCGGCTGATCGCCGACACCACGGTGCACGTGCTCATCAAGACCCAGCGCCCGCCGACGCCGATTTTGGCCATCCCGAAGGATCTCGTCGACCCCGTCACGAAGCTGACCAAGGAGATGTTCGGCGACATCCCGGTCATCCCGGTGATGGCCACCGGTGCCTCGGATTCGCGCTTCTTCCGCGCGCTCGGCGTGCCCGCGTTCGGCGTGTCGGGGCTCTTCAGCGACCCGTCCACGGACGCGCGTGCGCACGGTCGCGACGAACGCATGTCGGTGAAGAGCTATTTTGAGGGGCAGGAGTTCCTGTACCGCCTCACCAAGGAGCTGGCTTCGGTGCGGGTCACGCCGTAGCGGGACGGCTGCAGAACGACGAAGCCCCGCACACACTGCCGAGAGGCAACTGTATGCGGGGCTTCGACTTACCACGGACAGAGTGGGATTCGAACCCACGGTACGCTATAAACGTACACACACTTTCCAGGCGTGCGCCTTAAACCACTCGGCCATCTGTCCGGAACTGCAGAAAACAAGAACACAAGAACACAAGAACACACGAACGCACGAACGCACGAACGCACGAACGCACGAACGCACGAACGCACGAACGCACGAACACGAGAGCGCACGAACACTTGAGCGCACGAACTCCAGATATGCCAACGCGCCGGTGCGGGCACCGACGCGTTGGGCGTCCGACTAGGCGGACAGGGTGAGATTCGAACTCACGGTACCGTTGCCGGTACGCCGGTTTTCGAGACCGGTGCCTTCAACCACTCGGCCACCTGTCCAAGCAAGACTCTGAAATTATCCCGGTGGCAGAGCAGGGTCAACTGGGAACGGTCGATAGTTGCCTGCTGATGGGCGGTGGACAGCGATCGGCACGTTGAGCCAGTATATAGACATGACTATTCGCCACCGACTCCTGCTCGCCACCGCGGCTCTTGCCGTGGTCGGCTCCCCCGCCCTCGCTCAGCCGCGTGTCCGCTCCGGGCTCGAGGTCCTCCTTTCGGACTCCCTGCACCTCGTGCGCGGCAAGCGCGTGGGGCTGCTGACCAACCACAGCGGTCGCCTGCCTGATGGGACGAGCACCGTCGACGCGCTGTTCAAGGCTCCCGGCGTCAAGCTGGTGGCCCTGTACGGGCCGGAACACGGCATCCGCGGCATCGCCAAGGCCGGAGAGAAGATCTCCTCGTCGGTCGATTCGGCCACGGGCGTCCCCGTTTTCTCGCTCTACGGCGACGTCCGCGCGCCTACCGCCGAGACGCTCAAGGGCGTCGACGTGCTGCTCTACGACATCCAGGACGTTGGTGCGCGCGTCTACACCTTCCAGTGGACGATGGCCCTGGCCGCCGAAGCGGCGGGCAAGGCCGGCATCCCGTTCGTGATCCTCGACCGCCCCAACCCGATCCGCGCCGACCGCATTGATGGCGGCATCATGGACACGGCCTTCAAGTCGCTGGTGGGGCTGTATCCCGTGGCGCTGCGGTACGGCTTCACCGCCGGTGAACTGGGGCGCTACCTCGTCGGCAGCGGGAAGATCAAGGCCGACGTGCGGGTGGTGCCCATGAAGGGCTACACGCGCAAGCTCTGGTACGACCAGACCGGACTCGCCTGGGTGAACCCGTCGCCGAACCTGCGCGACCTCGACGCCTCGCTGGTGTACACGGGGACGGTGTTCTTCGAGGGCGTGAACGCCAGCGAGGGACGCGGCACCGATGCGCCGTTCGCCCAGGTCGGGGCCAGCTGGCTCACCGACGCCGGCGCCATCGCTGCGGAACTCAACGCGAAGAAGATCCCCGGCGTGTCGTTCGACTCGATTTTGCGCCCGGTGGAAGCCGGCTACGAGTTCGGCGGCCTGACGATCCCGATGATCCACGTGAAGGTCACGAATCGCGACGTCGTGGAACCGGTGGCGGTGGGCGCCTACCTGCTGCGCGCCATCTACGCGCGCCACAAGGACAAGTGGGAGTGGCGCAAGGGTTCGATCGATCGCCTCTCGGGAAGCACGCGCATGCGCGAAGCGGTGGAGAAAGACGGCGGCATCGAGGCGCTGCTGCCGATCCTGCGCGCGGAATCGAAGACGTTCGAGGCGGAAGCGAAGAAGTACTTCATCTACAAATAGAGCGCACGAGCGCACGAGCGCACGAACGCACGAGCGCACGAGCGCACGAGCGGCAGTCAGCCTTCGGCTGGCTGCCGCTTCTGCTTGAAGAACTCGGCCAGCACAGCGCCGCATTCCTCTGCCAGCACCCCGCCCTTCACTTCGGGGCGATGATTCAGCCTGGGGTTCCGCAACAGATCGTGGATTGACCCGGCCATCCCGGCCTTGTCATCCCAGGCGCCAAAGACCACGCGTCCCACCCGCGAAAGCACGATGGCGCCGGCGCACATGGCGCACGGTTCGAGCGTCACGTACAGCGTCGACTGGATCAACCGCGTGTCGCCCACCGCGTAGGCACCGGCCTTCAGCACCCGCATCTCGGCGTGCTGCGTGGCATCCTTGGCGCCGACCATCGCGTTGCGCCCCTTGGCAACGGCCGCGCCGCTGACCAGCAACACCGCGCCCACCGGCACTTCGCCCTGCGTCGCCGCCACGCGGGCCTCGGCCAGCGCGATGCCCATCCAGTACTCGTCTTCGGCGTCGCGCGAGGCGAACGTGACCGGACCCGGTGTCAGTGCCATGCGCGCAATCTAGACCCGGGAAAGGCCGGGGGCACCGGCGCTCACGCCTTGGTGAACGTCAGCGATCCCCCGGCGGCGGCATCCACGTGAATCGTGTCGCCCTCGCCGTACTCCCCCTGCAGCAACGCCAGCGCCAGCGGATTCTGCAGCAGCTTCTGGATGGCGCGCTTCAGCGGTCGCGCGCCGAACGCCGGATCGTAGCCCTCGTGCGCCAGCACCTCGCGCGCCGCCGGCGTGATGTCGAGCGTGAGTTTCCGCTCGGCCAGCACCTTGTCGAAGCGATGCAACTGCAGGTCCACGATGTGGCTGATTTCACGATCCCCGAGAGGGCGGAAAATGATGATGTCGTCCACGCGGTTCAGGAACTCGGGCTTGAAATGCCCGCGCAGCGCCTGCGTCACCTGCGTCTCCACCAGCGCCCAGTCGGCCGTCCCCTGCTCGAGGATCCACTGCGAGCCGAGGTTGGACGTCATGATGATCACCGTGTTGCGAAAATCGACCGTGCGCCCCTGGGAATCAGTCAGGCGTCCGTCGTCGAGGATCTGCAGCAGGATGTTGAAGACATCGGGGTGCGCCTTCTCGATCTCGTCGAACAGCACCACCGCATACGGGCGGCGGCGCACCGACTCCGTCAGCTGTCCGCCCTCCTCGTAGCCGACGTAACCCGGCGGCGCGCCGATGAGCCGGGCGACCGCATGCTTTTCCATGTACTCCGACATGTCGATGCGCACCATCGCCGTCTCGTCATCAAACAGGAACTCGGCGAGCGCGCGCGCCGTCTCCGTCTTGCCGACCCCCGTGGGGCCCAGGAAGATGAACGAGCCGATGGGGCGGTTCGGGTCCTGCAATCCCGCGCGCGACCGGCGGACCGCGTCAGCCACGGCCTTCACGGCCTCCGTCTGGCCCACGACGCGACGCGCGAGTTCCTGGTCAAGCTTGGTCAGCCGTTCCTTCTCGCTTTCCATCATCCGCGTGACCGGAATGCCCGTCCACTTGGCGACGATCTCGGCGATGTCGTCGGCCGTCACTTCCTCCTTCAGGAAGCGCGCCCCGCCCTGCCGCTGCTCGGTGATGCGGCTCTCGATGCCCTTCAGTTGCTGCTCGAGCTGCGGAATGCGCCCATAGGTGATCTCGGCCGCCTTGCCCAGATCGCCACTGCGCGTCACGCGGTCGGCCTCGCTGCGGGCCTCCTCGATCTGCTGCTTCAGCTTGCCCACGCCGCCCAGCGCCTGCTTCTCCAGCTGCCACTGCGCCTTCATGGACGCACTGCGCTCGCGATGCCCGGCCAGTTCCTTTTCCAGCGCCTGGCGCCG
>CANNKR010000032.1 GCA_947504615.1 Gemmatimonadota bacterium
AGAGCGGCGCGCGCATGGTGGAAGTGGGGACGACGAACCGCACGCACGCCGACGACTATCGTCTCGCGTGCACGCCGCAGACCGGGGCCATCGTGAGCGTGCACCGGAGCAACTTCACGCTGGAAGGGTTCGTTGCGGCGGTGCCGCCCCGCGAACTGGCCGCCCTCGCTGATCACGCCGGCGTGCCGCTGATCCATGACTTCGGCAGCGGCCTGATGCTGGACCTTTCGGCGTGGGGATTGCGCGGCGAACCCACCGCGCGCGACGCGGTGGCCGCCGGTCCATCGCTGGTGGTGATGAGCGGGGACAAGCTGCTGGGCGGCCCGCAGGCCGGCATCATCCTGGGCCGTGCCCGCGTGCTGAGCGCACTGCGGCGCAATCCGCTGGCCCGCGCGTTGCGCGTGGACAAGCTGACGCTTGCGGCCCTGCATGCGACGCTGCGCCTGTATCGCGAGCCCGAGCGCGCCGTACGCGAGATCCCGGCGCTGGCCATGCTCACCACGCCAGTGGCCGCGCTGCGGGCGCGAGCCACGGCGCTCTCGGCGGCGTGGCAACCACTCGGTATCGACACTCGCGTGGTCGACACCGAGGCCACCGTGGGCGGCGGCGCATTTCCGGGCGCACGCATCCCGTCGTGCGCGCTGGCGTTCGCCCTCGACGCTGCCACCGGGGAGCGCGCGCTGCGCCTGGGGACGCTGCCGGTGATCGGACGGATTGCCGACGACACGTTGCTGCTCGACCTGCGCGGCATCGCCGCCACGGACGACGCGCGGCTGACGGCAGCCGTGCGGGAGGCACTGTCATGACCGACGGCACGCCCGCGCAACAGCGCACCAGCGCCGCCCTGCGACGTCGCGCGGTCTTTCTCGACCGCGACGGCACGTTGATCGTCGACCAGCACTACCTGATGGACCCCGACCTCGTCGAGATGATGCCGCAGGCCACCAACGCCGTGCGCCGCTTCAACTACGCGCTGATGCCGGTGATCATCGTGACCAACCAGTCGGGGATCGCGCGGGGGCTGCTGTCCGAGTCCGATTATCGGGCGATCCGTGACCGCATCGACGACCTGTTCGAAGAACGCAGTGCATTCATCGACGATCACTACCATTGCCCCCACCATCCCGACATCACGGGGCCGTGCGAGTGCCGCAAGCCGGAGATCGGGTTGTTCGAGCAGGCCATCGTCGAGCATCAACTGGATGCCGAAGGGTCGGTGTTCATCGGCGACAAGTTCCGCGACCTGCTGCCCGCCAAGTCGTATGGGGCGCAGGGCATTCTCGTACCGTCGCCCGAAACGAGCCGCGAGGACGTGGAGCAGACGCTGGCCGCCGGGTTCGAGATCGCGTCGTCGCTCACCGAGGCCGCCGTCATGGTCCTTGGCATTCCCCACGCACCGGAGGTGTGAGGTGCCACGCATCGCGGTACTCGCGTCCGGCGGTGGTAGCAACCTGCAGGCCTTGCTCGAGCGGCTCGACACGCTGGGAAAAGCCGCCCCCGCGGAGGTCTCGCTGGTGATCAGCGACCGCGCCCAGTCGTACGCGCTGGGCCGCGCGCGGCTTCGCGATATCCCCGCCCTGCACCTCCCGGCCTCGTCGCCCGAGGGCGCGCTCGAACAGGCGCTCGCCACGCACGACATCGGGCTCGTGGTGCTGGCGGGCTATCTGCGGCTCGTGCCTGCAGCGGTGGTGCGCCGGTGGGCGGGGCGGGTGCTGAACGTGCATCCCGCGCTGCTTCCGGCCTTCGGCGGTCCCGGGATGTACGGACATCGCGTGCACGATGCGGTCATCGCGTCGGGCGCACGGGTCTCGGGCGCGACCGTCCACTTCGTGGACGAACAGTTCGACCGCGGCCCGATCATCGCGCAATGGCCGGTGCCGGTGCCGGCCGGCGACACTCGCGACGCCCTGGCAGCGCGCGTGCTCGCCGTGGAGCACCGCATCTACCCGTGGTGCATCGAAGCCGTGGCGCGCGGAATCGTTCGACTCGGGGACGACGGCACGGTGCACGGGGCGCTGCCGTTCGACTTTCCAAGGTTTGGGGTGGAGGGGCCGCAGCACCCGTTCGTGCCGGCGGGGTAGTACTCGATCTGTGGGGCAGGACGGGCTGCGGGAGCACTGCAAACGAAGCTTTACGCTTTACGCTGTACGTTCTACGCCGTCCGACGTCTACCGTCTACCGTCTACCGTCTACCGTCTACCGTCTACCGTCCACCGTCTACCGTCTACCGTCCACCGTCTACCGTCTACCGTCTAAAGCATGCCTTCCGCTCTGCTCAGCGTCTCCAACAAGTCCGGCCTCGCCGATCTCGCTCGCGGGCTCGTGGCCCTCGGCTTCGACCTCATCTCCACGGGCGGCACCGCCAAGGCGCTGCGCGACGCAGGACTCGCGGTGCGCGACATCAGCGAGGTCACCCGGTTTCCGGAGATGCTCGACGGGCGGGTGAAGACGCTGCACCCGGTGGTGCACGGCGGCCTGCTGGCCCGCCGCGACCTGCCCGAGCACATGGCCGTCATCGCGGAGCACGGCATCGCGCCCATCGACGTGGTGGTCGTGAACCTGTATCCGTTCCGCGAGACCGCCGCGCGACCGGGGGTGCGCCCCGAGGATGTCATCGAGCAGATCGACATCGGCGGCCCCTCGATGCTGCGCTCGGCCGCCAAGAACTTCGGCGCCGTCACCGTGGTCGTGGACCCCGCCGACTACGAGCGCGTGCTCGGCGCGCTGACGGCGGGGGGCGACCAGCTGCCGCTGCGCCGCGAGCTCGCCGCCAAGGTGTATGCGCACACGGCGGCCTACGACGCCGCCATTTCTGGATGGTTCGCCGAGCAGGCGGGCGACCGTTTCCCGATGGGGCTGACGCTGGCCTTCGAACGCGGGCAGTCGCTGCGCTACGGCGAGAACCCGCACCAGCAGGCCGCCTTCTATGTGGACGCGCCGAAGGCCGGGCTGTCGGGCCTCGTACAGAAGGGGGGCAAGGAACTGAGCTTCAATAATTTCCTCGACCTCGAGGGCGCCTTCCTCGCCACGGATCCGTTCCTGGGCGAGTGTGCCTGCGCCATCGTGAAGCACACCACGCCGTGCGGACTCGCCACGGGGGCGAACGCACTCGACGCCTACCGGAAGGCGCTGGCCTGCGACCCGGTGTCGGCCTTCGGCTCGGTGATCGCCTTTACGGTGCCGGTGGATGCGGCCACGGCGCTGGTGATTTCCTCGCTGTTCGTGGAGTGCATCGTGGCGCCGTCGTTTTCGGCCGAGGCCGTGGACATCCTGGGAGCCAAGAAGAACCTGCGCGTGCTCGAGGGGACGGCGTCGGAGCGCCCGGGCGCACTCGACGTCAAGCGCGTGCGCGGCGGGGTGCTGGTGCAGGAGAAGGCACCGACCGTCATCGACGACCGCGGGTGGCGCGTGGTGAGCAAGCGCGCGCCGACGGCGGCCGAACAGACGGACCTGCTATTCGCCTGGCGTGCGGTGGCGAGCGTGAAGTCCAATGCCATCGTGCTGGCGCGCAACGGCGCGACCATCGGCATCGGCGCGGGGCAGATGTCGCGCGTGGACGCGGCGTTTCTCGCGGCACACAAGGCGCAGGGCGCGGGGCATGCCACCACGGGTGCGGCGCTGGGGTCCGACGCCTTCTTCCCGTTCCGCGACGGCATCGATCAGGCGGCGTCAGCGGGGGTGACGGCCATCGTGCAGCCCGGTGGCTCAGTGCGCGACGCCGAGGTGATCGCGGCGGCCGACGAGCACGGTATCGCGATGGTCTTCACGGGGCAGCGGTTGTTCCGGCACTAGCTTCGTGCGCCGTCGTGCTTAACCGATAGTCCGGGTTTTCAACACGGAGACCGGAGATAACGGAGGGCCACGGAGTACGGCTACTGCTTTTCTTGGGGGCCTGTGCGGATGGTACTGTCCGCCGAGCCCCTTTGAGTTGTAGTAGTACTCCGTGGCCCTCCTGTTCCTCATTTTCCTCCGTGTTTATCAAAACACAGATCCCAGCGCAAGGCTCGGGGTTTTCAACACGGAGACCGGAGATAACGGAGGGCCACGGAGTACGGCTACTGCTTTTCCTGGGGGCTTGTGCGGGCGGTACCGTCCGCCGCACCCACTTCCCCCTACCCCACCCCTGCTTCGATATTACTAGGTTCTCCACAAACGTCCCTTGCACCCGAGTCCGATGGCGCCCAACGCCCCTAGCTCCGACCTCGATTCCCGTCCGTCATACCTGGCCGCGGGGATCGCCTTCGTGGGCGTGTTCCTGCTGTATCTGGTCACGCTGTCGCCGGACACGGCGATGTGGGACACCAGCGAGTACATCGCGGCCGCCTACACCCTGGGCATTCCGCATCCGCCGGGCAATCCGTTCTTCGTCCTGATCGGGCGCGTCTTTTCCGTGCTCCCCATCGCGCCGACCGTGGCGATGCGCATCAACCTCCTGGCCGCCATTTCCAGCGCGACCGCGGCGGCCATGTGGTTCCTGATCACCGAGCGCGTGCTCGTGGGCTGGTTCGAGAAGCGCTGGCAGCGCATCGTCGGCGGGGCGCTGGCCGTGCTCATCGGCTCCACGGCGTTCACCGTGTGGGCGCAGTCGGTGGTGAACGAAAAGGTCTACACCATCTCCCTGGCCGGGCTGGCCATCACCGCGTGGCTGACGGTGCGCTGGTGTGACGACCCCGATGGCCCGTAGGCGGACCGCCTGCTGGTGCTCATCGCGTACATCTGCGGCCTCGGCTACGCCAACCACATGGCGGGCATGCTCGCCGCACCGGCCGTGGGACTGGCCGTGCTGATCCGCCGCCCCAAGACCATTACGCGCTGGAGGGTGCTGCTCGCCTGCGTCGGCGCCCTCGTGCTCGGCGGCACGCCGTTCCTCACGCAGCCCATCCGCGCCGCGCATTTCCCCGCCATCAACGAGGGTGAGCCGACGGCATGCCGCGCCGGCCTCAATGTGTCGTGCACGTTCTCCAAGGGCACGTACGACGCGTTCATGTACAACTTCAATCGCGGCCAGTACGGCAAGCCGGAGCTCGGTGAGCGTCAGGCCCCGCTGGGCGCGCAGGTCGGCATGTGGTGGCTCTACTTCAAGTGGCAGTGGCTGCGCGACGTCGACGGCAAACAGCCCGGACTGCAGGGATCGCTTGCCGCGATCTTCCTGGTCCTCGGCATCCTCGGCGGCTGGGTGCACTACAAGCGGGATCCTCGAAGTTTTGCGTTCTTCGGGCCGCTGATGTTCACGCTGACGCTGCTGCTGATCTACTACATGAACTTCAAGTACGGCTACTCGCAGTCGCCCGACCTCGGCGACAGCGTGCAGCGCGAGGTGCGCGACCGCGATTATTTCTACCTGTGGAGTTTCTCGGCGTGGAGCGTCTGGGCCGCGCTGGGCCTCGTCTTCGTCTGGGAATCGTTCGCCGCGATGCTCGGCAACGAGCCGGTGAAGGTGGGCAACGAAACGCTGGAACTGCCCACCACCCGCAGCTGGGCGGTCACCTCCCCCATCCTGCTGCTCGCCTTCGTACCGCTCTTCGGCAACTGGACGGCCGCCACGCGCCACGGCGAAACGGACACCGGCGATTTCGCGGTGGACCTGCTGAACAGCGTCGAGCCCTACGGTGTGCTCGTGACAGTCGGCGACAACGACACCTTCCCGCTCTGGTACGCCCAGGAGGTCCTGGGGGTGCGCAAGGACGTGATCGTCGCGAACACGTCATTGCTGAACACCGACTGGTACACGCGGCAGGTGCTGCGCCGTCCCATCTTTGAATACGATGCCGCCAAGGGACCGGCGGTCTATCGCGGCAAGGTATGGGTCAAGCCGACGACGCCCCCCATGGCGATGACCATGGACCAGGCCGACTCGGTGCCGCTGGGGCAGGAGATCACGCAGCCGCAGCTGTTCGTGGCCGGCAACATTCGCGCGGTGGTGCAGCCCCGCTTCCTCGCGCGCGCCGACATCTTCGTGCTGAAGATGATCCAGGACGCCAAGGGGCGCTCCATCTACTTCAGCCGCACGGCGGGCGGCTATCCGTTCGAACTTGGCCTCGGCAACTACGTGCTGACGCAGGGGCTCGCCCGGAAGCTGCTCCCCGACTCCATCGGCGGCAGCGCGGACACCGTGAAGGTGCAGGGCGAAGGATGGGTGGACGTGGTGCGCATGAAGGCGCTGGTGGCGGGCTTCAAGTCGCCGGTTGCGCTGGAACGGAAGAACAAGTGGATCGACAAGGCATCGGTCGGCATCCCGTACCTGTACGTCTCCACCAACTATGTGCTCTCCGAGGCGCTGCTTCAGCAGGGCGACAAGGCCGGGTCCGACAAGGCGCTCGAAAGTGCCATTCGCGTGGCGAAGGCCACGGGACTCGGCGACCTGTTTGCCGGAACCGCTTCCCCACCGCCGCCGGTCGTCTTGGGCGATTCCACCACGAAGACGACGGTGCCGATCAAGCCGTAGCCGCCTTCAGCCACTCCACGGCCGTCGTGTACTGTGCGTACACGGCGGCCGTGTGCGTTCGGGCGGCCGCGACGTCGCCCTGCTTGCTCGCCTCCTCCACCGCGACGCACGCGTCCCCCATGCCAAGGAGCCCGAGCTGTCGCGAACTCCCCTTGAGGGCGTGGGCGGCCGCTGAGGCGGCCACGAGGTCACCGGTGGCCACGGCCGTCTGCATGGCCTGAATGCGCTCCGCCGAATAGTCGATAAAGACGATGACCATCTGCCGCAGCAGGTCGGGGCCGCCGAGAGACCTCAGGCCGTCCAGGGCCGCGCGCACATCATCCGGGATCTCGCTCATGATTTCTCCGCCGGGTTACAGGCTCAGGGGAGTCTAACCCTCTGGGGCGACTCCGGGAGACGGGACCGCGCGGGTGCACTCGTCGAGCGCGCGGCTCAGGACGACCATGTCCAGGGGCTTGGGAAACAAGGCCCGAATGCCCGCATCGGCGGCGCGACGCTCGTCGTCCGCCCGAATAAAGCCGGTGGTCAGAAACACCGGCATCTCCGGGCGCAGCGTCAGAATCTCACGCGCCAGATCGAAGCCGTTCATCCCCGGCATCGTCAGGTCACTCACGACCGCGTCGACGCCCCGCGGGTCCGCCCGGAAGGCGGCGAGTGCCAGTTGCGGATCGCTGAATCCGATGATGATGTGTCCGGCGCGCCCGAGGGTACGCCGGGCCAGACGGACGAGCGCCTCCTCGTCATCGACGTAGAGAATGCGCTGGCCATGGCCACGCGCGAGGGGCGCTGCCACCGCCTTATCTCGCGTCCGGGGCACATCGGTAGTCGCCGGGTAGAGCAGCGAAAACGCCGCGCCGCCACCGGGAGTACTCGTCACTTCCACGGCCCCACCGTGGGTCCGCATGATCCCATGCACCATCGACAACCCGAGCCCCGTCCCCTCACCCAGCGGCTTCGTGGTAAAGAACGCATCGAACGCACGCGCCTGCGTGGCCGCGTCCATGCCACATCCGCTGTCCGTGACGGTCAGTCGAGCGTAGTGGCCCGCCTGCAACCCCGGGATCGCGCGCGCCGTCGCCTCGTCGACCTCCGCCGGTTCCAGGAGGTACTCGATGGCCCCGGTACGCGCGCCGATGGCGTAGGCCGCGTTGGTGGTCAGATTCACGAGGACCTCGTGAATCTGCCCGGCATCGGCCAGCACGTTCGGTGTGTCGGCCGCAAACGCCTCGTTCAGCGCAATCCCCGCGGGCAGCGTGGAGCGCAGGAGCTTCAGGACCTCGCTCACTACCGCGCGCAGGTCCACCAATTCCTGATGCGGTTCCCGCGGACGCCCGAAGGCGACGATGCGCCGCACGAGTTCTGCCGCCCGCTGGCTCGCCTTCGCAATTTCGCGCAGGCTTTCCACGGCCAGGTGATCGGGGGGGAGGATCTCTGTCGCGAGTTCCGCGTTGCCCTGGATGGCGGAGAGGATGTTGTTGAAGTCGTGCGCAATCCCGCCCGCCAGGGTGCCCAGCGACTCGAGCTTCTGCGCCTGCAGATGCACCTGCGCCAGCCGATTCTGTTCGGTCACGTCCACCATCATGCCCACCAAACACTGCTCCCCCTGGAGCTCCACGATGCGGGCAGAAACTTCCATCAAGCCAAGCTCGCCATCGCGCCGCCGGAAGTCGATCGGGAACCGGTCCACGCCGCCGTGCGCCCGCAGCAGCGCGATCATCGCCTCACGCTGGGCGGGGACACTGTAGGTCCCGAGTTCGGCCACGGTGCGACCGATCGCGTCCTCCCGGTCGTAACCATAGAGCCGCAGCGCCGCGTCATTCAGTTCCATGAGCATGCCGTCAGCCACGCGGCTCACGCTGATGCCGATGGGGCTGGCGTGAAAGACGGCGGACAACCGAGTCCCGCTCTCCCGCTCGGCCGCCTCCGCGCGCCGGCGGTCGGTGACGTCCCGCATGATGCCCGTGAACCGGCGCCCGGCGACGCTCTGCCAATCGGACAGCGACAGTTCGAGCGGGAACTCGCGGCCATCCTTGGTGAGACCGTGCAGAGCGACCGTCTGCCGGGCAACGCCGGGCCCGCCGGCCCTCGCCATCCCTGCGGCGTGCGCCTCCCGGTACTGCGGTGGCATCATGACCTGGATCGACCGCCCGCGGGCCTCGGTCTCGGTGTATCCGAACATGGCTTCCGCGGCCCGGTTCCAGCTGAGGATCTTCCCGTCGGCGTCGGCGGTGATGATGGCGTCGGATGCCGTGTCGGTCATGGCACGAGCGCCGAGCAGGCTCTCCTGCAGTTCTGCCAGCGTGACCTGCAGCGCGGCCGTGCGCTCGGCGACGCGATGCTCGAGCGTCGCGTTGGCATCGCGCAATCTGAGTTCGAGGCGCTTGCGATCGATGGCATAGCGCAGCGTGCGGGCAAGCATCGCCCCGTCGACTTCGTCCTTGACCAGGTAGTCCTGTGCACCCAGCAGGATGGCCGCCTCACCGATCCGGCTGTCATTGAGCCCCGTCAGGACGACCAGGGGCAGCGCGGGGGCCTGGGACACGAACGCCTTCACCGTGAGCAGCCCCTCGCTGTCCCGCACGGACAGGTCGGAGAGGATCACGTCGAAGGTATCGGTCTCCAGCCGGGTCAACGCCTCTGCCAGGCACTCGGCGCGGTTCAGCTGGTACGCCCCGGGCGCCGCGTGGGCGAGTCCCGCCTGCACCAGCAGGTAGTCGCCGGTGTTGTCCTCGAGCAGCAGGACGCGCGTCTGGAAGTGCGCCGGCATGGAGTTACGGGGCCGACAGGGTGACGACACACATACGGGACCACCCGGGCGCTGATGGATGAATCGACGACCGCCGCTTCGGCGCCCGACAGGAACGACCCCCTGGGGCGCGGCTCGCGGACGATACTTACTCAGTAACTGAGTATCGGACGCTTACGGTAAACTATGGCACCCCGCCCGGCCTTGGGATAGACCCGGCGGTGGGGGGGCCACCGTGGGCAAGGCTCCACGACGCACGTTAGATTTCCCCTGCGGTTCAACTCTGCAAAATCGACGCCCATTCCATGGCTACGCGCATAACTCCCCCTCTCGGCTCCGGTGAGATCCCCACCCGGGGCGACGACGTCGCCGCCTTCGCTGCGACCGTCATCGACAAGCTTGTCTTTTCCGTGGGCAAGGACCCGGAGCACGCCCTCGACCACGACTGGCTGATCGCCACGTCGCTCGCCGTCCGGGATCGCATTGTCACGCACTGGATGGACTCCACGCGGCGCACGTACCGCGAGGGGAGCAAACGCGTCTACTACTTCTCGCTCGAGTTCCTCATTGGGCGGCTGCTATTCGACGCGCTGGGCAATCTGGGCCTCACGGAAACGGCGCGCACGGCGCTCGCCAACCATGGCGTGGACCTCGACCGGTTGCGCAAGCTCGAGGCCGACCCGGGCCTGGGCAACGGTGGCCTGGGCCGGCTGGCCGCGTGCTACATGGAAAGCCTCGCCACCCTGCGGATTCCCGCCTACGGCTACGGCATTCGCTACGACCACGGCATCTTCCGCCAGGCCATGAAGGACGGCTGGCAGATGGAACTGCCCGAAGACTGGCTCTCCTCGGGCAATCCCTGGGAGTTCGAGCGCCCCGAAGTGGTCTACACGATCGGCTTCGGCGGCTGGGTGGAAGATCTCGTGGACGCCGAAGGGAAGGCACGCGCAGTGTGGCACCCGGGGGAAAGCGTGAAGGCCGTGGCGTACGACACGCCGATTACCGGGTGGCGTGGCGCCCACGTCAACACGCTGCGATTGTGGTCCGCGCAGGCTGCCGATCCGATCTCGCTGGACGACTTCAATCGCGGCGATCACGTGGGCGCCCTCGCCGACCGGGTGCGCCTGGAGGCGATCTCGCGCGTCCTGTACCCGAGCGACCAGACCCCCGCGGGCCACGAACTGCGGCTGCGGCAGGAGATCTTCTTCGCGTCGGCGTCGCTGCAGGACCTGCTGCGCCGGCACCTGGCGCAGCACGGCGACCTGCTGTCGCTCCCCGACCACGTCGCCATCCAGCTGAACGACACGCACCCGGTGATCGCCATTCCGGAACTCATGCGCCAGCTCGTCGACGTGCACGGCATCGAGTGGGAACTGGCGTGGGACATTGCGCGGTCGGTCTTCAACTACACCAACCACACGCTGCTCCCCGAGGCGCTCGAAAAGTGGTCGGTGCCGCTGATGGAAGGACTGCTGCCGCGGCACATGCAGATCATCTTCCTGATCAACGCGCTGCACCTCGACGAACTGCGCGTCCGCGGGTGCGATGACGCGCGTCGGTTGTCGGAAGTGTCGCTGATCGAGGAGAACGGGAGCCGCCATGTGCGGATGGGCAACCTGGCCTTCCTGGGTTCCCACCACGTCAACGGCGTCTCGGCGCTGCACACCGAGCTGATGCGCAAGACGGTGTTCAGCGATTACAACGCGCTGTATCCGGGGCGCATCGTCAACAAGACCAACGGCATCACCTTCCGCCGCTGGCTCTATCAGGCCAACCCGGGGCTGACCGACCTCATCATTCGGGCGGTCGGGCCGACGGTGCTCGACGACGAGCGGCGGCTGCACGAACTGGCGCCCTACGCCGAGGATCCGTCGTTCCGTGAGCGCTTTGCGCAGGTGCGCCGCGCAAACAAGGTGGCGCTCGGGCGCGTGGTCGCCGAAAAGTTGTCGATCTCGCTGAACCCGGACGCCATCTTCGACGTCCACATCAAGCGGATGCACGAGTACAAGCGGCAGTTGCTCAACCTGCTGGAGACGATCGCGCTCTTCAACGAGATGCGCGCGCACCCCACGGCGCATTGGGTTCCCCGGGTGAAGATCTTCGCCGGCAAGGCGGCGGCGGGTTACCAGCAGGCGAAGCTCATCATCAAGCTGGCGAACGACGTCGCGCGCCTCGTCAATCGCGACCCGGTGGTGCGTGACCGCCTCAAGGTCGTCTTCCTGCCCAACTACAACGTCAGCCTCGCCGAGTCGATCATTCCGGCCGCCGACCTGTCGGAGCAGATCTCCACGGCGGGCATGGAAGCGTCGGGCACGGGCAACATGAAGCTGGCGCTCAATGGCGCACTCACCATCGGCACCCTGGACGGCGCGAACATCGAGATCCTGGAGCATGTGGGCGCCGAAAACATCTTCATTTTCGGACTGCTCGCCGAAGAGGTCACGCAACGGCGCAGTGCCGGGCTCGACATGACCGCGACCATCGACGCCTCCCCCGCCCTGCGTGAAGTGCTCGAGGCGCTGGAGTCGGGGATGTTCTCGCCGGACGACCGCGGACGGTATCGCGGCCTCGTCGATGGCCTGCGCCATCATGACCATTTCATGGTGTGCGCCGATTTCGAAGCGTACCGCCGCGCGCAGCGCGATGTCGACGCCCTGTGGCTGGATCAGGCCGCGTGGTGGCGGAAGTCCATCCTGAACACGGCGCACATGGGGTGGTTCTCGGCCGACCGAGCCATCCTCGAGTACGCGCACGAAATATGGGATGCAGCCCCCGAGTCGAGTTGAACCCCGCATGAAGGGCGCGGTGCTTCCGCGCGACGCCGTCAAGGCGATCGTCGAAGGCCGTCACCGCGACCCGTTCTCGGTGCTCGGCATCCACGCTGTCGCCGACGGGTTTGTGGTGCGCGCCTTCGTGCCGGGGGCCGAGCAGGTGGAGGCCGTGGCCCGGAATGGGCGCGTGATGTCGCGCCTCGAGTGCAAGCACCCGGCCGGCTTCTTCGAAGGCGCGATGGCCCGGCGCACGCGCTACGTGCTGCGCGCCACGCGCGGCAGTGACCGGTGGACCGTGGACGACCCGTACGCCTACGGCCCTGTGCTGGGCCCCATGGACGACTGGCTCATCGGCGAAGGGACGCACGCCAACCTGTACGACCGGCTCGGCGCGCACGTCCTCACGCACGAGGGAACCACCGGCGTGCACTTCGCGGTCTGGGCGCCCAACGCCAAGCGCGTGGCCGTGGTCGGCGACTTCAATGCGTGGGACGGACGACGCCACGTGATGCGCCTGCGCCTCGACACGGGCGTCTGGGAGATCTTCGTGCCCGGCCTCGGGGCCGGCACGCTGTACAAGTACGAAGTGATCGGCACCCGCGGCAAGTTGTTGCCGCTGAAGAGCGATCCCGTGGGCTTTGGCGCGGAGTTGCGGCCGTCCACGGCGTCGATCGTCCGCGAGACCACCGGCTTCCGCTGGACTGACGCGGCGTGGATGGCGGCGCGCGCCTCGCGCGAGCCGCGGCGCGCCCCGATGTCCGTCTACGAAGTGCACCTCGGCTCGTGGCAGCGCGGCCCCGACAACCAGTGGTTGAGCTACGACGAACTGGCCGACGTCCTGGTGCCGTATGTGAGTGACCTGGGGTTCACGCATGTC
This sequence comes from Gemmatimonadota bacterium, assembly GCA_947504615.1. Classification (GTDB taxonomy): domain Bacteria; phylum Gemmatimonadota; class Gemmatimonadetes; order Gemmatimonadales; family Gemmatimonadaceae; genus PNKL01. The sequence goes on from CANNKR010000032.1 coordinate 12,840, forward strand.
GAGCTGATGCCGGTGAACGAGCATCCCCTGGATGCGTCGTGGGGGTACCAGCCGATCGGGCTCTTTGCGCCCACCTCCCGCTTCGGCGACCCCGACGGATTCGCGCGGCTGGTCGACCGGTGCCACGCCGCCGGGCTCGGCGTGATCGTCGACTGGGTGCCCGCGCACTTTCCGGTGGACGAGCACGGCCTGGCCGCATTCGACGGGACCGCGCTGTACGAGCACGCGGATCCGCGCCTCGGGTTCCACCCCGACTGGAACACGGCGATCTTCAACTTCGGACGCCGCGAGGTGGTGAACTACCTCATCGCCAACGCGCTCTTCTGGCTGGACCGGTATCACATCGACGGCCTGCGCGTCGACGCCGTGGCGTCGATGCTCTACCTCGACTACTCGCGCAAGGCGGGCGAGTGGCTGCCGAACCGCGACGGGGGCAACCAGAACCTCGAAGCCGTCGACTTCCTGCGCCGGCTCAACGAGACCGTCTACGCGCGCCATCCGGGGGCGATCACGCTCGCCGAGGAATCGACGTCGTGGCCGGGCGTCTCGCACCCGGTGTTCGCTGGCGGCCTGGGGTTCGGCTTCAAGTGGAACATGGGGTGGATGCACGACACGCTGCAGTACGTGGCCGAAGATCCGGTGCACCGCCGCTACCACCACGACAAGATGACGTTCGGCATGATGTACGCGTTCACCGAGAACTTCGTGCTGCCGCTGTCGCACGATGAAGTGGTGCACGGCAAGCGCTCGTTGCTCGACCGGATGCCGGGCGACGCCTGGCAGCGTTTTGCGTCGCTGCGCGCGTACTACGCGTTCATGTGGGGCTACCCGGGCAAGAAGTTGCTGTTCATGGGGCAGGAGTTCGCCCAGGGGCGGGAGTGGAACTTCGAGGCGCCGCTCGACTGGCCGCTGCTCGAGGTGGCCGCGCACCGGGGCGTGCAGTCGCTGGTGCGCGACTGCAACCGGCTCTACGCGCAGCACGGCGCGCTGCACGCACGCGACTGCGAGGGCGAGGGCTTCCGCTGGATCGTCGTCGACGACGCCGCGCACTCGGTGTACGCGTGGGCGCGGTTCGGCGACGACACCGCCCCTCCCGTGATCGTCATCGCCAACTTCACGCCGGTGCCGCGCACCGATTATCGCATCGGCCTGCCGAGGGCCGGACGCTGGCGCGAGATCCTGAACACCAACGCGCTGGTCTATGGCGGCTCGAACACCGGCAACGCCGGCGCCGTGATCGCCGGCAGTACCCCCAGCCACGGCTTCCCGCACTCGGCGTCGGTCACGCTGCCGCCGCTCGGGACGATCTGGCTGGTCCACGACGAAGGCTGACACGCGCCCTGCCACCCTCCACCCTCGGGAACACCATGGCCCAGGTCACGTACTCGACTCCGATCTCACGTTCGACGATGGCGTATGTCCTCGCCGGCGGACGCGGGGCGCGCCTGATGGAGCTCACCGACCGCCGCGCCAAGCCCGCGGTCTACTTTGGCGGCAAGTCGCGCATCATCGACTTCACGCTGTCCAACGCGCTCAACTCCGGCATCCGCCGCATGGCGGTGGCCACGCAGTACAAGGCGCATAGCCTCATCCGCCACATGCAGCGCGGCTGGAACTTCCTGCGTCCCGAGCGCAACGAGAGCTTCGACATCCTGCCGGCCAGCCAGCGCGTGTCGGAAGACCAGTGGTATGCCGGCACTGCGGACGCCGTCTTTCAGAACATCGACATCATCGACGGCTACGCCCCCGAATACCTCATGATCCTCGCGGGCGACCACGTCTACAAGATGGACTACGAGCGCATGCTCGTGCAGCATGTGAACTCGGGTGCCGACGTCACCGTCGCCTGCGTCGAGACGCCCATCGCCGACGCCAGTGGACTGGGCGTGATGCACGTCGACGCCGACGACCGCATCATCGAGTTTTTCGAGAAGCCGGCGCATCCGCCGGAGATGCCGGGCAAGCCCGGCTTCGCGCTGGCCAGCATGGGCATCTACGTCTTCAAGCGCGAGTTCCTGCACGACCAGCTGCGGCGCGATGCCGCCGACCCGGCCTCGAGCCGTGACTTTGGCCGCGACATCATTCCCTGGCTCGTGAAGAACGCCAAGGCGGTGGCTCACCGCTTCACCGATTCCTGCGTGCGCTCGCGCGGCGAGTCGGGCGTCTACTGGCGCGACGTCGGCACGATCGACGCGTACTGGGAATCCAACATCGACCTCACCGACGTGGTGCCGTCGCTCGACCTCTACGATCAGGACTGGCCCATCTGGTCGTACGCCGAGATCAGCCCGCCCGCCAAGTTCGTCTTTGACGACGAGGAGCGCTGCGGCACGGCGCGCTCCTCGCTCGTCTCGGGCGGCTGCATCGTCTCGGGCGCCCGGATCCGGCGGTCGCTGCTGTTCACGCGGGTGCACGTGCACTCGTTCTCCGACATCGAGAACGCGGTGATCCTGCCCGAGGTGGACATCGGGCGCGGCGCGCGCCTGAAGAACGTCATCGTCGACCACGGGGTGCGCATTCCGCCCGACCTCGTGGTCGGCGAAGATCCCGAACTGGATGCGGCGCGCTTCCGACGCACGGATCGCGGCGTCTGCCTGATCAATCAACCGATGATCGACCGACTCTCCCGGTGAGCACGTTTTCCGTCCTGTCGGTGGCCTCCGAGGTCTTCCCGTTCGTCAAGACGGGGGGCCTCGCCGATGTCGTCGCCGCGCTGCCGCCGGCGCTCGCGCGCGAGGGCGTCACCGTGCACACGCTGGTGCCCGGGTATCCGGCCGTCATCGACGCGCTCATCGATGCGACCACCGTGCACCGGTACGCCGATCTGCACGGCGGCCCCGCGCGCGTGCTCTCGTCGCGCACGGCGGGGCTCGAGTTGTTCGTGCTGGACGCCCCGCACCTTTTTGGCCGTCCCGGCAATCCGTACATCGGCCCTGACGGCAAGGACTGGCCGGACAACGCCCTCCGCTTTGCGGCGCTCGGCCTGGTGGGGGCCGACCTCGGCCGCGGCGCCGTCGCCGGCTATTCACCCGACGTCGTGCACGCACACGATTGGCAGGCGGGGCTCGCACCGGCCTTCCTCCACTATGGCGAGGGGCGGCGCCCCGGCACGGTGATGACCGTGCACAACCTGTCATTCCAGGGGCAGTTTCCCAAGACGCTGCTGGGCGCCATCGGCCTGCCGCCGCATGCGTTCAGCGTGGACGGCGCCGAGTACTATGGAATGATCGGCTACCTCAAGGCGGGCATCGCACTCGCCGACCGCATCACCACCGTGTCACCCACCTACGCCGCCGAGATCCGTTCTCTTGAGCACGGGATGGGGATGGACGGACTGCTGCGCGAGCGTGCCAATGTGCTGTCGGGCATCCTGAATGGCATCGACGATGTCACGTGGAACCCCGCCACCGACACGCTCCTCCCCTTCCGCTTCGACGCCAGGCGACGGAAGGCACGCGCGGCCAACAAGGACGCCCTGCAGGCGCGCCTTGGACTCGCGCAGGACCCGGACGCACTCGTCTTCGGCGTCGTCAGCCGGCTCACGTGGCAAAAGGGGATGGACCTGCTGATCGACGCGCTCCCGCTCCTGCAGGCGCATGGCGCACAACTCGCGCTGCTCGGTTCGGGCGACGCGAAGATCGAGCAGGGCTTTGTGGCGGCGGCGCAGGCGTATCGGGGGCGCGTGGGTGTCGAGATCGGATACGACGAATCACTGGCGCACCTGATGCAGGCCGGCACCGACGCGCTGCTCGTGCCGTCGCGCTTCGAGCCGTGCGGGCTCACGCAGTTGTGCGCGTTGCGCTACGGCGCCATTCCGGTGGTGGCGCGTGTGGGCGGGCTTGCCGACACGGTGATCGACGCCAACGAGATGGCGCTGGCCGCCAACACCGGCACCGGGGTGGTCTTTGCCCCCGCGTCGCTCGACGCGCTGGGTGCGGCGATCGAGCGCACCGTCGCCTTGTGGCGCGACCGCGCGCTCTGGCGTCGGCTGCAGGGGCGCGCGATGGCGACGGACGTCAGTTGGGCGCGACCGGCCGCGCGATTCGCCGAGTTGTATCGCGCCCTGGCCACCAGCCGGGACGCCTGAGCGATGCGACGCGTCGGTGCCGGGAGTCCGGAGCCGCTCGGGCTGACCCTCGCGGCGGACGGCGTCAACGTGGCGGTCTTCTCTGCCCACGCGCAGTCCATCGAGCTCTGCCTGTTCGACGCGGCCGGCGACCGTGAGATCGAGCGCATCGTGTTGCCCGGTCGAACCAACGATGTCTTTCACGGCTTCATTGCGGGACTCGCGGAGGGCTCGCGGTACGGCCTGCGCGCGCACGGTCCTTGGGCCCCGCACGAGGGGCACCGGTTCAACGCCGCCAAATTGCTTGTGGACCCCTACGCCCGGGCGCTCGACCGGCCGTTCGCGCTGCATCCGTCGATGTTTGGCCACCAGCCGGATGGATCGCTGCACGAGGTGGACAGCGCGCCCTTCATGCCCAAGGGGATCGTGGTCCCCCTGGCCGCGCCGGCCGACGGCACGCGTCCGCTGGTCCCGTGGGGCGACACGGTGCTCTACGAGCTGCACGTGCGTGGCTTTTCGCAGCAGCATCCCGGCGTGCCGCTCGCGCTGCGCGGCACCTGTGCGGGGCTCGCGCATCCAGCGTCCATCGACCACCTGACGCGGCTGGGCATCACGACGGTCGAGTTGATGCCGGTGCCCGCTGCGGTCGACGAGCCGCACCTCGTGCGCACCGGCCTCTCCAACTACTGGGGCTACAACACGGTGGGGTGGTTCACCCCCGATCCGCGGCTCGCGCCCGGCGGCATCGACGAATTGCGCGGCTGCGTGTCGGCGTTGCAACGCGCCGGCATCGAGGTGCTGCTGGACGTCGTGCTCAACCACAGCGGCGAAGGCGACGCCAACGGCCCCACGCTCTCGCTGCGCGGCCTCGATAACGCCACGTACTACCGCACCGTGCCCAGCGAGTCGCATCGTTACGTCGACGACACCGGCTGCGGCAACACGCTCGCCCTCGATCGCGCCCCCGTGCTGCGCCTCGCGCTCGACTCATTGCGCTACTATGCCGAGGTGGCCGGCGTCGACGGATTCCGCTTTGATCTCGCCACCACCATGGGGCGTCGCGACTGGGGCTTCGACCCCGAGGCGCCACTGCTCACGGCCATTGCCAACGACCCGGTGCTGCGCACCCTCAAGCTCGTGGCCGAACCGTGGGACATCGGCCCCGGTGGCTACCAGCCCGGGGCGTTTCCGGCCCCGTGGGGCGAATGGAACGATCGGTATCGCGACACGATCCGCCGTTTCTGGCGCGGCGACGGCGGCCTGGCCGGTCAGCTGGCCACACGCCTCGCCGGTTCGGCCGACGTCTTTGCAGCGCGGTCTCGCGCGCCGTCCCGCTCGGTGAACTTCATCACGGCGCACGACGGCTTCACGCTCGCCGATCTCGTCGCCTACGAGCGCAAGCATAACGAGGCCAACGGCGAAGCGAACCGCGACGGCACCGATGCCAACCTGTCGTGGAACCATGGCGTCGAGGGCGAGACGACGGATGCCAGCATCCTGGCCGCACGGCAGCGCG
>CANNKR010000033.1 GCA_947504615.1 Gemmatimonadota bacterium
ACGCCGAGATGCCCAGCAGATACGTCGACCGCATCACGTGCGTGATGCCCGCCCACAGGCTCCCGCCGATCGGCACTTCATCGCGAAAGACAGCCTTCTCCGCTGCCTGCGCCCCCTGCGCCCCCGGCGCCCCGGGCGCCACCTGCCGTGCCGGGAAACGCACGACGCACAGCACCGCGAGCTCGATCAGCGCCGCCGAGATCAGCAGCAGGTTCGGCGTACCGATCACCGGCGCCAGGCGCGCCGTGGCCGCCGAGCCGAGCACCGAGCCCAGCGTGCCCCCGACGGCAATGAAGCCGAACAGCCGCTTGGCCTGCTCGCTGCGGAACGCGTCGGCCATGAAGGCCCAGAAGATCGACACCACGAACAGGTTGAACACGCTCGTCCACACAAAGAACGCGCGCCCAATCCACACGTCGCCCGCCGACCCCTCCACGGGCGCCACGAAGGTCATGAGCGCGTAGAACAGCAGGATGTTCACCACGAAGAACTGGTACGTGATGGTGATGAACTTCCGCACCGGGTACCGCACCACGAGCGCGGCAAACAACGGATTGGCCACCAGCACGGCGGCCAGCGTCCCCGCGAACAGGAACGGCAGCTTGTTGACCCCCGTCGCCACCGCCACCGCCTCGCGGATGGGGCGAAGCACGAACCACCCGCTGAGCACGAAGAAGAAGTACGCAAACGACACCAGCAGCGACTGCACTTCGCCGGGTCCGACGTCCACCATCCGTCGGAGCAGCGCGTGCAGTCGGCCGGTCGCCGGCTCCGTCATCCGTTCCCCGTGGACTTCACCTTCGCGTGCCAGGCCGCGAGCACCTCGGCTTCACGCTTCATGTCGAGCCCGCCGACCTCGCCGCGCAGCGTGGCATCCTGATCCGCCTGCGGCCGAGTGCGATGCCAGTCGAGCGTGGTCTTGGCGGTGTCGGCCATCGAACGGAACGTGAGCCCCGCCGCGATGGCCTTGGCCGCGTTGCGCCGCTGATAGCCCGCCGTGGCCCCATACGGCGGCTGCCAGACGGTCATGTGACGCCACGGACGCACCCCCTGCTCCTGCAGGAACTCCCACGGCACCCATGTCAGGCGCCCCGGCGTGGCGGTGATGGACTTCACGCCGTAGAGCATCTCGGCGATGGTCATCGGTTTCTCGGGGCCAATCACATTGAAGGTGCCGAGGACGCGCGCCTCAGCCAGACGCACCGAGAACTCCGCGAGGTCGCGCACATCAATGAACTGGCAGGGATCGTCGGGCTTGTCGGGGGCGAGAATCTCGCCGCCCTGGTCGATGCGCGCGGGCCAGTAGGTAAACCGGTCGGTGCGGTCGAGCGGCCCGACAATGAGGCACGGGCGCACGACGGTCCAGATCCCCGGATACTGCTTGGCCACTTCCTGCTCCGCTTTCACCTTGAGCGCACCGTAGTACTTGCTGGCATGCGCCGGGTCGAGCGTGTACGGATCGATCTCCGCGGGGAGCGCCGCCACCGGGCTGTTTTCATCCAGCCCAATGATGCTCTGATCGCTGTAGACGCTCGTGGTGGACTGGAAGATGTAGTGCTTGACGTTGCCCGACAGCTGCTTGGCGGCGTTGCGCACCCAACCCGGGAAGGTCGTCGGATTGTCGAGCACGACGTCGAAGGTGCGTCCCTGCAGCGCGCTGGTGTCGTTGTTCAGGTCGCCAACCAGCTCTTCGGCCACCTTCCCCTTGAAATAGCCCGGCCGCGTCTTGTTGCGGTTGAACAGCGTCACCTTGTGGCCGCGCGCAATCGCGTACTCCACCTGCTCGGGGCCGGTAAAGCCGGTGCCGCCGAGGATGAGGATGCTCAGTGACGCCGGCGCTTTGGTCACCGGTGGCGTGAGCAGAAACGGATCGACCTGCCCGAGCAGCGATTTTGAAAAGCCGCTGAGGCCGAGCGCGCCGCCAATGGCGGCCGACGTGTGCAAGAACGAGCGGCGGCTACTCATGGTCCGGCCCTCCCTGTGGCCTGGCTTTCCAGGCGGCAAGCACCTCGGCTTCCTTGGCTGCGGGAATTCCGGAAATGGCGCCCTCGGCCAGCGACTTCAGTTCGGCTTCGGTGCGCGTCTTGTTCCACGCCAGCGTGTCGGCGGCGGTGATGGACAGCGGACGGAAGGTCAGCCCCGCCGCGACGGCGCGGCTGTTGTTGCGGCTCATGAAACCACCGGTGGCACCGGTGGGCGGCATCCAGACGGGCATGTGGCGCCAGCCGCGCACCCCCTGCGCCGTCAGGAAATCGGCGGGCACCCAGGTGAACTGCGCCCCGGCCGTGGTGACGGCCTTGATGCCGTACAGCAGTTCCGACATGGGGCGTATATGCCCCACCGCGTTGAAGGTGCCAATCACCTTCTGCTCGGCCAGGCGGATCATCCACTCGGCGAGGTCGCGCGCGTCGATCCACTGCGTGGGATCGTTGGGCGTGCCGGGGGCCATCACGTCGCCCCCCTTGTCGATGCGCGCCGGCCAGTAGGTGAAGCGGTCGCTGCGGTCGAGGGGCCCGACGATGAGGCCGGGGCGCACCACCGTCACCTTGCCCGGATACTGCCGTTCGGCTTCCTGTTCGGCAAAGGTCTTGAGCGCGCCGTAGTACTTGCCCGCGTTCTCGCGCACGATCGTGTATGGATCGAGATCGGCCGGCATGGGCGTGGTGCCGTCGGTCTCGTCCATGTTCGGCCGGCTGTTGTTGGGATAGACCGACTCGGTGGAGATGAAGATGTAGTGCCCCACGTTGCCCTTGAGGTGCTGGGCCGCATTGCGCACCCACGCCGGGAAGGTGGTCGGGTTGTCGAGCACCACGTCGAAGGTCTGCCCCTTCAGCGCACTCACGTCGTCGTTGAGGTCGCCAATGAGCTGTTCGACCTTGCCCTTGAAGAAATCGGGGCGCGTGCGGTTGCGGTTGAACAGCGTCACCTTGTGGCCGCGCGCGAGCGCGTACTCCACCTGCTCGGGGCCGGTAAAGCCCGTGCCGCCGAGGATGAGGATGTTGAGTGGCATCAGCGGTGGTGCCCCGCGAAGGGAGTGGGGAGAGGAACCGGGGAGTCGTCGTGGAACCCGGGAAGTTTACCGCGTGGGGGGGGCGGGCGCATCACGCGGGGGGGGCGATTGGCATGCCCCCTTCCTTGGTGCTCCGATCGGTGTCTACGGGACGAGCGTGAAGACGCCCGCTCAGCTGGCGCGGCGGGCCGCGCGGCCGAAGTTGTGCAGCCGTTGCGCGCGCACCAGTTCACTCAGCGCGAACGGCGACAGCACGCCGGTGTCGGTGAAGAACGCGCCGAAGAGGCGTTGCTTCGCGCGCTGCGAACCCAGGATCACGTCGCGCTGGTAGGGTGTCAATAACCCGAGTCGCAGCGCGGCATCGCCCACGCGCTCGCCGATACGCTTGCGCGCCATCAGCTGGGTCACGGCGCTCAACGGCAGGAACCCCCACTGCGCCGCGAGTTGTCCAAAGAGCGGCCGCTGCACGCGCTGCGCATGGATGGCGGCAATCAGCGCCTGCATCGAGATGCGGCCGGAGTAATACAGATACTCGCCAATCGGCAACTGACGGTCGGGCACCAGACCGCGCCAGAAATACTCGGGCGCCTGCGGCGTGCGGCTCGGTGACGGACGACTCGCCGCCGGACGACTCGGCGGCGGGCGTTTCGGCGGTGCGCTGGGCGCCTTGGCGCGGGCGCTGGACATCGGCGCCACGATCAACGGTGCCGTGTCACGATCGGCCAAAAAGCGGTTGAGCAGTTCCTTGGCCGCGTGCACTTCCTGGAAGCGGTGCGTCAGCACCAGCGGATCGAGCCCGGCGCACCCCGCACGGTCCGGGTGCGTCTCGAAGGCGCGCCGGCGGAAGCCGGTCTTCACCAGGTCCTCGTGCAGTGCGTCGAGAAAGCCGATGCCGAACACGGCGTGCGCTCCGAAGAGCACCTCGCAGGCCGGCAGCAGCTCTTGGGTCGAATAGCTCAGGACGCACCTCGCAGGGGAAACAGCCGCAATCACTGTATAGACGATCCGCCGGGCGCGAGGTAATTCCCCTGTCGGTCAGCCTAGCCGGCACTCTGGTGCTCCTCACGCTGACCGGGCGGCCTCCCTGCGAGCGGGCCGGTGGTACCAGCAGCAGAGTGCGGCTGAGACCGAGACGTCGTAGCGCGCCGCTACTTGCCGCGCGCCGCCATGAACGCCCGGCTCTGCGTCCCCACGATCCCCACCAGATTCCCCATCGCGGCACTCATATCGATCAGGTGCAGTCCCCAGTCGGACTTCACCTGCCCCGCAATCACGACGTCGCCCGCCAGCGTCTTGGTGCGGGGTCCCGTGGGATCGGGATGTACCGTGATCGCCAGATACGACCCGGCATCGCTCGACACGCACTCCGCGGTCAACAAGCCCGGCACGCTCACGAACGGCGTGGGGATCGGCTGCGGCGGGGTGAGCCACGCGTTGCGGATGTCGAAGAGATTGCCCGCCGACGCGCCGCCCCCCGTCGCAAAGTACGACTGCAGGGCGCCGCTGCCGCCCCCTGGCGCCGCGGGGTTCACGCACCCCGCCACCATCCCGGGCGCGGCCACCCGCCCGAACTTCGTATTCAGCGGCGGCGGCGACTCGGCGCGGAAGCTCACATACGTGATCACACACCCCGTCTGCGTCGCCGTGTGGCACAACGGGATGTGCGACAAGGCGCCGCCGACGTCCTTGCCCTGTGGCACGGGAAGGTTCGTCCCCATCAGCAGCGCCGACACCAACCGGGCCTGCGCCGGCTTGCCGTCGATTTCGTCGTGAAGCAACTGCGTGAGCACGCCCGCGCCCTGCGAGTGGCCGATCAACACCACGCCACGACCGTTGTTGTCGTGCTCCAGATAGAAGCGCCACGCATCGCGCACGTCGGTGTAGGCCAGCACGCGGTCCATAGGCACCGGGGCGCCGCTCAACGCCTTGAAGAGCGCGGGGATCGAAATCTGCCGGTACAGGGGTGCATACAGCTTGCACTGCGACGCGAACCGCGCGAACTGCTCCCGGATCACGCCACGCTCCTCGGGCCCCGGGATCATGTCGCTGTTCGGCGTCGTGTCTCTCGACACCGTGGGATACACATAGAAGCAGTCGATAGGCGCGTCCGGGTTCGCCGTCCACGCTTCGCGCGTCAACGTGCCGTTCGCCGCGATCACCGTCGTCGCGAGGTCCACCGCGCACGCGTCGCTCCGGCCTGGCCGGCACAGCCAGTTCGGCGCGAGAGCATAGTCGTTGCCGGGCGTCACTACGGGCGCTTGCGCGCCCACCGTGGCCACGCACGGCGCCCACAAGGCAAACACACCACACAACGCGAGCACTCGACGGGTCATGCGACACTCCCAAGGCAGATGCGGCAGAGGATTCTCGCGAACATAGGCGGGAGGGAGCGGCGCCGCTATCCGCGACCGCCACAGTGCACGCGCATACAGCACGTCCCCGGGCCCGCGCGTATAGCCGTATATTGGCCTTCGCTAACCCTCACCCCACAAAGCGCATGCCTGCCCTGTCCTGCCGCGTCACCTTGCCGCGCGCGATCCGCCGCGGCGTCCCCATGCTGGGCCTTTTGCTGGCTTCCGCGCTTCCCGCGCAGCAGATCACCGTCGAGACCCGCGACCCCAGGCAGCAGCAGGACTCCGGATTCGCCAAGGATTACAAGGCGTGGCTGGCCAATCCGCGCACCGGCAGCCCGCTCGTCGATCACCTCCCCATCGTGCCGGGCATTCCGACGCCCAAGGACGTCCTGGGCCACCACGTCGGCGCACCCAAGACCCTCACCTACTACGCCGATCAGCTGAAGTACTATCGGGCGCTCGCCGCGGCCACGCCGCGCGTGCAGATCGAGACGATCGGCAAGTCCGACGAGGGACGCGAGCTGGTGGTCGTCTGGGTGTCGAGCGACGCGAACATGAAGACGCTCGCGCAGAACCGCGCGAACCTGGCCAAGATCGCCGACCCGCGCGGCATGAGCGAAGCGCAGGTGCACGAGATCATCGCCGCCACCAAGCCCAACTACCATCTCATCGGCGGGCTGCACAGCGGTGAGACGGGTCCGTCCGAGATGCTGATGGAACTCGTCTATCGTCTCGCCACCGAGACGTCGCCGATCATTACGCAGATCCGCAACAACGTGTACGTGTCGGTCACGCCGGTGGCCGACGCCGATGGCCGCGACCGCAACGTTGATTGGTTCTATCGTGGACTCGAGTTCGCCGCGGCCAATCCGCCGGCAGCGACGCCCGCCGCCGCACCCGCTGCCGCACCTGCCGCCGCACCCGCCGCCGCACCCGCCGCCGCACCCGCTGTCGCACCGGTGGCCGCCCCGCCCGCCGAAGCCGGCCCCCGGCGCGTTGTCCCGGGCATCGGCGCGCTCCCCTACTGGGGCAAGTACGTCTACCACGACAACAACCGCGACATCAACATCGCCCTCGTGCAGATGCGCACTTTGGTGGATTGGTACTTCACCGCGCATCCGCCCGTCATGCACGATCTGCATGAATCGCTGGCCCTCATGTACACCTACAGCGGCGGCATGCCGCAGAACCCGAATCTCGATCCGCTCCTCTTTGCCGAACTCCCCTGGTTCGCCAACTGGGAAATGGCGCAGATGACCAAGTGGGGCATGCCGGGCGTCTACACCAACGCCTTCATGGACGGATGGTCGCCGGGCTACCTCGGCTCCGTCTCGTACAACCACAACGGCGTGATGAAGATGTACGAGACACAATCGGGGCGTGATCAGGATCCCGCCGCCGACAGTGCGGCAGCCGCCGCGCGCGGTGGTCGCGCTGGCGCCGTCGGTGGAGCCGGTGGAGCCGGCGGCCCCCCGGGCGGTGGCCGCGGTGGCCTCGCGCCCATCCCCACCGGTCGCGGCGGCGGACAGGACCGCGAGTGGTATCGCGGCATCCAGTTCACGCCGGACGACATCCTCACCTTCACGCGCCGCGCCAACACCAACTACATGCAGACGGGCGTCCTCTCGTCGCTCCAGCTCACGGCGATGTTCCCGGCCACCGTCCTCGAAAACTTCTACATCAAGAGCCGCAACTCCATCGAGGAAGGCCGCCACAAGGCGCCCTTCGGCTTCGTCATCCCCGTGCAGCGCGACATGACCAAGGTCGCCGAGTTCATCAACATCATGCGCATCCAGCGCATCGAGGTCGGCACCGCCACGGCACCGTTCAAGGTCGGCACCACCACCTACCCCGCCGGCTCGTTCGTCATCAAGCGCGACCAGCCCTACGGCCGCCTGGCCAAGAACCTCATCGAGAAGCAGCAGTACCCCGACGCGCGCATCACCACTTACGATGACAGCGGCTGGTCCATGGGAATGGCGATGATGGTCGACGTCGCCGAGATCGCCGACTCGGCGATCCTCAAGGTGGCTACCACCCCAGTTACCACCGTCACGCTCAAGGGCACCGTGAAGTCGGCGGGCGCGGCCAGCGCCGGCATCGCCGTGGCGCACCTCGGGTCGAACAACATGATCTCGCTCCGGTATCGGCTGAAGGACGTGCCGATGCAGGTCGCTGAAAAGTCGTTCACGATCGACAGCGTCACCTTCCCGGCCGGCTCGTTCATCATCAGCGGCACCAAGAAGTCCGCCGCGGTCCGCGCCGCCGTCGAAGAACTCGGCCTCACCGCATCCACGTTCGCGGTCGCTCCCAAGGTGGCCACGCACAACGCCGACCTCCCGCGCGTCGCCATCTATTCGGCGTGGAGCAGCACGCAGAACATCGGCTGGTATCGCCTGACCTTCGACAAGTTCGGCGTGCCGTACGACCTGATCTTCAAGGAACAGGTGAAGCTCGGCAACCTACGCGCCAAGTACGATGTGATCCTGATGGCCGAGCAGAACCTCGGGAAGACCGCAACGCTCGCCCCGGCGGCCGCCAAGCCGCAGCCGTACCAGAAGAGCGACAAGTACAAGTTCCTGGGCATGTATGGCGAGACCCCCGACTTGTCGGGCGGCCTTGGGCAGGACGGCGTGGATGCCATCGGCGATTTCCTCGACGGCGGCGGCACGCTCATCGCGGTGGGTGATGCCGCGCGGCTCCCCATCGAGTTCGGCTTTGCGCACACCGTCGACAAGGTGACGGTGCCGGGCCTCACGTCGCAGCGCCCGCTGGTGCAGGCCGAGATCCTGAAGCCCGAACACCCCGTGTTCTACGGATACGCCGGCACCAGGATGCCGGTGAAGTACGTCGGCGGCACGCCGTTCCGGGTGGGCGTGGCCGATGAGGCCAACGTGCTGGCACGCTATGTCGGCGGCGATGCGGCAGTGCTCTCCGGGCTCATGACCGGTGCCGATTCCCTGCGGTCGCGTCCCTTCGCCGTCGATGTGCCCATGGCATACAAGGGGCACGGGCGCGTGATCCTCTTCTCGAACAACCCCATCTATCGCTGGCAGAACCACGGCGAGTTCAACATGATTTTCAACTCGGTGATCAACTGGAACGACGTCGTGGCGCCGAAGGCGCCAGTAGTGCCGTAAAGGGGGCGCAGACGCGGGCCAAGAGTGTGGTGTCGGACTACTACGCGCGCGGGCGCGCCATCTTTGCGGATGCGTCGAGCTTTGCGTTCTTCGTGCTGGGCTTCCTCGGCGCCGCGCCGTTCGCGTGGCCCGCGCTGCGCGCGTCGTTTGAAATCGGGGCGTACGATCACGGCCTGACCGTCTTCATTGCGCGCATCTTCGGCAGCGGGCTGGCCTCGGGTATTATCGGATATGTCGTCGGCGCCCTCTTCGGGCGCCTCTGGCAGGCCGTGCATCTCTGGCGCCGCGCGCAGCGGTTCCCCGTGGCCATCGCGCAACACGCGGCGCCGGCCCTGGCAGAGGAGGTGCACGCCCTCGAGGCGACCGCCCCCGAGCCCAGACGCACCGCGGCGGCCATGTCCTGCCGAGTGGGGCCACTCTCCGAATCCATCTACGAATTGTTTGCGACCCGTTGCGCCGCCAGCACGGCAGATCGACGCTATGTGGAAACGGCGACCACGCCGATCGAGACGATCGCCGCGTGGGATGGCCTGGACGTGGCCGGCGTGGCGCGCCTGCTCTCGGACGGGCACGGGGCGTTCTTCATCACCGACATCGCGGTGGACCCGCACTATGTCGCCGCCGATGTCGAGCAGGCGCTGATCGCCTGTGCGGCCCAGCGGGTGCCTAAGGACGGGCGGTTGGTGCGGGCGTAGGGTGCGGACGCCGGGCGCGGTCTGCCTCAGCACGCGCCAACTGTCCCTCCGCCTCCCGTAGTCGCTCCGTCAGCGACGGCGCGTCCCGCCCGCTGGCGAGCGCCGCGCGCACCACCGTGCGCGCCTCCTCGGCCGCGCCGCGGGCGAGCAGGCAATCCGCGAGCCCCACCGTTGACGCCTGCCGGGGTCCACCAATGCGAATGGCCTCCCGGAACAGCGGCTCCGCCGGCGCACACAGGCCGTGGTTCACGTACTGCCAGCCCAGTTGCTCGGGCAGCGTGGCGTCCGTCGGCGTGAGCTGGATGGCCGCGCGGTACTCGCGCTCGCCCTCCGCCGGCCGAGCGTGCTCGAAGAACCAGTGACCCATGAGCTGCCGCGCATGCGCATTGTCCGGCGCATCGCGCACCAGCGTGCGGAACACCGTCTCGTCGTCCTTCCACTCGCGCGTGCGCGCCCATCCGCGCACCGTGCCCGTCACAACAAGCACCATCAGCACGCCGGCGAATACCTGCGCGCGCGTTGCAGCACGCGCCACAGGGCTCCCACGCACAAGCCAGGCGACCCCACTCACCAGCGCGATCAGCGCAAAAGCACTCGGCAAATACAGCGTGCGTTCGGCAAGCAGAATCCCCGTGGGGACGATGATGTTGGCCACCGGCGACACGCTCACGGCGAACGCGACGATCCCCAGCGCCACCGCCGGCACACGGCGACGGCACGCCACGACGGCGGCGATCGCGGCAACTATTAACAGGGCGCCCAGCAGTTCCCGTGCGTGCAGGCGCGGCAGCGCATGCGCCGGGTCGGTGAGGTACTCCGCGTACAGGCGTCGCGGCCATGCGAGGAGCCGCACCCACTCCGGGACCACGCCGAGCATCAGGCGGGCGCGGCCGAGCATCGACCGCCCCTGGAAGATCAGGAGCGGCACCTCGCCGGCCAGGCCGCGCAGCGTCTGCACGCGCGCGGCGAGCCAGAGCGCGGCCAGCAGGGTCCATGCACCGGCCACCAGCGCGAGGACAGTCCATCGCGCGCGCGCCGCTATCGGGGCAAGCGGGATGAACAGCTCAACGAGCACCAGCAGTGCCACCAGGACGACGGCGTTCTCCTTGGCGAAGAGCGCGGCAAACCCGAAGAGCACGACGAGCACCGCCGTGCGCGGACGCACCGGACCCGCGCGGCGGTCGTCGACGTAGGCCCCCAACGCCACCAGCACGAGCAGTGCCGCGAGCAGCTCCGCCTGCCCGACCGCGTTGGTCACCGCCTCCACATGCACCGGATGCACGGCAAAGAGCGCCGCCACCGCGAACGCCGGCGCTGGCGGTATCAACATCCCCGCGAGGGCGAGTACCGCCAGCGAGACCAGCGCGTGCAACGCGAGGCTCACCGCGTGGAATACCACGGGCGAGCCCGCGCCGAACGCCCACTCCAGCCCGAGCGCCGTCATGGTGAGCGGACGATAGAGCCCCGTCCCCACGCCCGGCGGCCACCACGACTGCTCGAAGAACTTGCTGAACTCGCCCATCTGGATGCGCGGGTTCAGCAGCACGAGGAAGCGGTCGTCGAGCGGAAATCCGTTGGCCAGCGCCGGCCAGTGGGCGCAGACGGCGAGCAGGGCCACGATCAGGGCGCCGAGCCACGGCGGTGCAGACGGCACGAGCCATCCCGCCCCCGAGGCCGATGCCTCAGGCGCGTCACCACGCACTTCGCCGACCGCGGGTGTCCAGGTCACCCCTAACAATGCACACCAAACGAGATCCTGTGAACCGCGTACACCCGCGTGCCCACGCTCATCCTCGGCTTGCCATGACCTGATCGCCGGCCTAAGATCGGAGAAGCCGCGGGGGGAACGTCACCGTTGGTTCTGGATGTTCGCCATCACAACCCGCGATGAACGCCACAGCGTGAACGATCAACTCTTAGCATCGCGACGCAATCGGACGCTGTTCTTCGTGCTGGTCTGGGCGGCGTGCGCCTGGTTCGTCAGCGATCGGATCGGTCGCGGATGGGGGCCGCCGGACGAAGGGCTCCTCGGCCAGACGGCGGAGCGATTCCTCCGCGGTGAAGTCCCACATCGCGACTTCGATGACCTCTACACGGGCGGGCTGACGGCGCTGCACGCGGCGGCCTTCTCCGTGCTCGGCACCAAGATGTCGTCGCTCCGGACCGTCCTTTTGGGCGCCGTGATTCTATGGATTCCGTTCGTCTGGTTGATCGCGCGACGATTCGTCGCACCGCTCGCCGCAGGCGCGCTGACCATGCTGGCCGTGGCGTGGAGTGTGCCGGCCTACCCCGCGTCGATGCCGTCGTGGTACAACCTCTTTTTCGCGACAGTCGGCCTCTGGGCGATTCTCAGGTTCCTCGACAGCTCACACTATCGATGGGCGTTCGCCGCAGGACTGTGCGCGGGGCTTTCGATGCTCGCCAAGATCTCGGGGATGTACCTGCTCGCTTCCCTGCTGCTCGTCGTGGTGATGCGCGCGTATCTGCTGCCGGCCACCGATGCGCGGCTCGACGCTGCGCCGATCGACGATCTCCCCAGCACGTCACATGACTGGCAACGCCTCGGCCCGTCGGCAGGACTCGCCGCGGCCCTGGCCTTTGTGGGTGCCGTGTACACGCTCCTTGCGCCGCGGGGCTGGTCAGAGGGAAGCTGGCTCTTTCTCTTCGCCCCGTCCGCGATGCTCTGCGTCTCGCTCGGCGTGATCGTGCTCGAGTCACGCACCGCACGGTGGATGGATCTCTGGGCGCCCACGCTGGCCCTTGGATGCGGTGTGCTTGCCGGCGTGGCGCCGCTGGTGGCGTACTTCGCCGCGCAGGGGGCAATCCCGGATCTCGTGCAAGGCGTCTTCGTGCTTCCACAGCTTCGCGTCAGTTTCGCGAGCCGAGCGCCGGTGGTGACGCCGTTGCCGTATGCCGTGCTGTTGATGGGACTCGTCTTTGCGCTCGCGCAAATACGGCAGCGCCGGATGGCTGCGGTGGTCGCGATGCTGCTCGCCGCGTCCGGTGCGTGGCTCCTCATCTATGGCGTTCGTGTGGAAGGCCCCGGCGGCGTCGGTGGTGGAAGCCCGATCTATCGCCAGATGGTGGGCTCGCTCTCGGCGATGATGCCGCTCGTGGTGGGCGCCTTTGCCTGGCTGGTGGTCACAGGGCGCACGCGGGGACTGCCGCGCACACAGTTGGCCGCGACCTTCGCAGTCGTGGCGGTGGCCGCGTTCAGTGCGCTCCTCGCCTTTCCGTATTCGAACGATCTCTACTTCCATTACATCGCGCCGCTGCTCGGGCTGGCCGGCGTGGCCATGGCGATGGCGACCGGCATCGCCATCGATCGTCGAATCGCCGGCGTGCTCGTGGTCTTCTATCTCGCTTTTGGACTGAAGCACGTCGCGGTGCGGGCCACCGCGCCGTTGGCCATCGATCGCGCGGGGATTCGCGTGCCACCGCCGGACAGCGTGGAAGTGGAGGAGTTCGTGCGATTGATGCGGGCACACGCGCGCAGCGAGTACACCTTCGCAACACCCGACGCGCCGGAGGCCTACTTTCTCACCGGACTGCGCAATCCGACGCGGACCATGTACGACTTCTTCGACGCCGCCCCAAACCGCACCGAGAGGATTCTCGCCGCGCTGGACACGCATCAGGTGACCGTGGTCGCCATCAATTACTGGAAGATCTTCTCGGGACGTCCCGACTCGTCACTGAAAGCGGCGCTCGAGTCGCGCTACCCGCACTCGATGCGCGCCTGGCACTTCACGGTGCGCTGGAGTGATCCCCGATAGCGAGAGCGCCCGGGAGAAAGTCTCCCGGGCGCTGATCACTCGCGTCAGCCTGCAGTCCCCGGCTATTTGCCGCGGAGGCGCCGCAGCTTCGCGTACTCCGTGACGACCTCTGCCACGCTTGGCGCCTCGCGGCCAAACGCTGCCTCGCGGATTTGCAGCGCCTTGCGATAGTGCGCATCGGCCTCCGCCAGGCGCCCCGCGTCACGCAGGATGTTGGCGAGGTCGAGTTCCGCGGTCGCGATACTCGGGTGCGACGGCTCCACCCGCTTGGCGAGGATCGCAAGCGCCCGCCTCAGGTGTGCCTCCGCATCGGGGTAGCGATGCCGGTGCCAGTCGATTTCGCCCAGGTTGATATTGATCGACGCGATGTTGGGATGATCCTCGCCGAGCGCCTTGGAGAGGTTGGCTTCGGCGCGGAGGTAGTATTGCTCCGCCTCGTCGTACCGCTGCAGGCTGTAATAGACGATGCCCAGGTTATTGAGCGTGCGGCCGACGTCCGGGTGGTCGGCGCCGGCCACGCGTTCATACATCGCGAGCGCGCGCCGGAACGCGGGCTCCGCGTCGACGTAGCGTTTCTGGGCCAGGTACGCCGACGCCAGATGGCGCAGCGTGCGCGCGTATTCCGCATCCTCCGGCGCCGTGCTCTTCGCGCGCAGCGTCACCGCTCGCACGAGCAGCGACTCGGCCTCGGGATACCGCCCGCGGGTGACGAGCATGCCACCGAGCGCACTCAGTGGCACCATCAGGTCCGGGCTGTCAGGGCCGAGCGTGCGCTCGCGCACGCGGAGCGTCACTTTGTACAGCGACTCTGCGGCGGCGAACCGTCCCTGCTGCTGCCCGAGGCGCGCGAGCTCGAGCAGGCTCGCCTGCATTTCCGGGTCGTCGTCCGGCACGAGCGCGCGGCGCGTCGCAATCGATCGTTCGAGCAGCGGCTGCGCCTGGGCGAACAGCCCCATCTCGCGGTAGACGACGCCCATCGTCCGCATCAGCTGCGCCTGGACGAGCGGTTGCTGCGCGAGTTCGCCGCCGATGCGGTCGGCACCGCGATCGAGGATCTCCCGTGCGGTGACGCTGTTGCCGCGCGCCTCGCTCGGGTCCGACACGCGGAACAGGCCCGTAAGGAAGCTCGCCACCTGGCGCGACGTTTCCGCCTCGCGCCGGGCGAGCGTCTCGGCGCGCCGGGCGCGCACCAGCGCCAACCCCGCCACCGTGAGGCCGATCACCAGTGCCGCCGCTACCGTGGCGCCCGCTGCCACAGCCAGTCGGTTGCGACGCGCGAAGCGTGAGAGGCGGTAGAGCGTCGACGGGGGGCGCGCGATCACCGGCTCGTCGTGCAGGTGGCGACTGATGTCCATCGCCAGCCCGTTGACCGTCTCGTAGCGGCGGGTGCGATCGGGCTCCAGCGCCTTCATCACGATCCAGTCGAGGTCGCCGCGCAGTTCGCTCCGCAGCGTCCGCGGGTCAGAACGGCGCTGCATCGACACCGTCTTGGCGGCGTTGCCCAGCGTGCTGAACCTCGCGCTCGGCGTGGTCGGCGTCGCCTCGCGGTTTGCCAGCCGCATCAGGAAGAGCGAGAGACCCATCTGGTCGGGGTCGAGCGGCAGGCTGCCGACGAGCAGCTCGTACAGCAGCACGCCCAGCGAGTAGATGTCCGTCCGCGTGTCGACGTCGAGGGCCGACGGGTCGGCCTGCTCGGGACTCATGTAGGCGGGCGTGCCGATGGCACGTCCCACCTCGGTGAGCATCGAGTGCTCGGTGAGCGGGTGTGCGAGGGCCTTGGCAATACCGAAGTCGATGACCTTCGGCACCGGATTGCCGTCCTGCAGCATCACGAGGACGTTCGACGGCTTGATGTCGCGGTGAATGACGCCCTTCTGGTGCGCGTGCTGCACGGCGTGGCAGACGTCGATGAAGACGAGCAGGCGCTCGCGCGTCGACAGGCGGTGCGTGTCGCAGTACTCCGTGATGGCGACGCCCTTGACCAGTTCCATCACGAAGTACGGACGGCCGTCCGCCGTGGCGCCGCCATCGAGCACCTTGGCAATGCTCGGGTGGTCCATCACGGCCAGCGCCTGGCGCTCCGCCTCGAAGCGCGCCACGACCTCGCGCGTGTCCATGCCCGCCTTGATGACCTTCAGCGCCACCCGACGGCGCACGGGCTCGGTCTGCTCCGCGACGTAGACCATCCCCATGCCGCCGTGCGCCAGCACCCCGAGCACGCGGTACGGACCGACGCGTTCGGGGTGGCGGAGCGGGTCAGCCTCGGCCGGCGGTCCGGCCGGTGTGGCGGCCGGAGGCAGAGGATCGGTCACTGGGGAGTCCCGGTCCGGAAGCGAACCACTACTCGATGATGATGTCGGGGTCGATCGTCACCGGCGTCGAGCCACCGCCGGGCTTCCGGCAGCTGAGGTGCACGTTGTAGCCGTACGTGCCCTGCGTGGTCGCCGCGCCGCTCTGCGCACTCGTCGTGCCCTCCGGCAGCGGACCTCTGAATGGCCACGCTTGGTCGGCATTCTTGAGGGTGATCGAGATCGCGTCCGACGTCACCTGGCCCGTCATCTTCCAGACGATGGAATCGCCCACGGCGATGGTGTCGCGCACCGGGGTCACGAACGCCGGCTTGTTGCCGTTGGGGCAGTGCACCATGACCTGCGAGTTGTGCGCGACGCGCGGTGCGGTCAACGGGCGGGCGGCGATGCCAGCGGCGACCAGCGTGGCGGATACAGCAATGGCTACAATGCGCTTCACGGGGGGGGCTCCTGTGCGCAGTGGGGGGCGCCGGCGCTCGGATGGCGCGGGCGATACGTCCGAATGAGGAAGGTGCGCGCTGAGCGCCGGACTGTCAAACGCGACGGCCCGGACCGAGCGGCACTTTCTGGTGCTTCTCTAACGACGAACGCCGGGACGGGGCGTCACGCGCGCCCACCGCATGTCACGCGTTCGCCCCCTTTGGCATGGTGTCCACCGCACCCCGAGCAGCTTTCAATTCGACGCTCCGCACGACCTTGACGTCGCACAGGTCGCGGTTACCCTCGCACCACGTTCGCCCCCACAACCGGAGGAGTAGTGAGATACGCAACCGTCGCTGCCGTCATCGCAGTGCTGTCAGTCGCTTCAGCACGTGCAGCATGTGCACAACCGAGGTCCATCGCGCTGCCTGGCGCGACGACCGCGCCCACGCTGAAGGGGGAGCCTGGCGACAAAGGCCCACGAGGCGACAAGGGACTGCCCGGAGACAAGGGCCCCGTCGGCGACAAAGGGCCCTCGTCCGGACACACCTTGCGAGTTTACAGGGTGGATGTCACCGTGCCTCCGGGCAACTTCGTGTACAAGGTCCCGTGCGGGAGTAATACCGAGTACGTGACCGGCGGTGGCTTCGAGTGGAAGGGCTTGGGTGACTTCCGGACGTTAAGGAGCGCGCCGTCGTTCAACGGGCAAGTGTGGGAGGTCTACGTGGTGAACGCAGCGGCCGGGCCGGTGAATCTCACCGTCCATGCGATCTGCCTCTCCGGACTCTGACGGCCGCCCGCCGCTGGTGTCGCCACACCACGCGTGGCGGCATCCTGAGCGAAACGGGGAGAGAAACGGGTATACAAAGAACGGCACCTTCATCACGAAGGTGCCGTTCGCTATGTAAAACTTGGACTTGCAAATCGGGACGGCGGGATTCGAACCCGCGACCCCCTGAACCCCATTCAGGTGCGCTACCGGACTGCGCTACGTCCCGTTACCCCGAAGGCTCGCGCCCACGTGGACAGTCCGAAAAAGCTAGTCGCCGTGCATCCCCAATACAAGTTTTCACCCGCCACTCACCACCCACCACCCGCGGCCCACCCACCACCCACCACTCTCCCACCCAATCCTACGGCTTCACCGCCACCCACGCCGACGACAACCGCTGCGCCTCCGCAATCTGATCGCGCGTCATCAGCGTCTGCAGAAATGCCTTCGTCTGCCGGGCATGCTCACGCTGCTCCTCGCTCCCCAGAAACGCCGCCGCCAGGTTCGTCCACTTGTACGCCTGCACGTAATCCTCGGGCACCCCCGACCCCTTCTGGTACAGCGCCCCCAGATCATACTGCGCCGACGCCTGCCCCTGGTCCGCCGCCTTCCGGAACCACTTCGCCGCCTCCGCGTCGTTCTGCGGCACCCCCTTTCCCCTGTGGTACAGCGCCCCCAGCCCATACTGCGCCGGCGCGTGCCCCTGATCCGCGGCCTTGCGATACCAGCGCGCGGCCTCGGCGTTGTTCACCGGCACCCCCGTCCCGCGCTCGCCAAAGTATCCCAGGTTGAACTGCGACTGCGCGTGCCCCTGCTCCGCCGCCTTGCGATACCACGTGGCGGCCTCGACGTCGTCCTTCGGCACGCCGCGCCCTCGGCTGTGCGACACCCCCAGGGTGTATTGCGCGTCCACGTCGCCGTGCTCCGCCGCCTTGCGATACCAGAGCGCCGCCACGGAATCGTCCTTCGGCACTCCCCGCCCCCGGCTGTACATCACGCCCAGCACATACTGCGCCGGCGAATACCCCTGATCCGCGGACTTCCGGATCCACTTGGTCGCTTCTCCCAGGTCCTGCGGAACGTCCGCACCCTTCTGGTACATCAGCCCGAGCCCGTATTGCGCCGAGGCCAGCCCCTGCTCCGCCGCCCGATGCAGGCTCGTGAGCGCGGTCGCAAAGGAGTCTGCCGGCGTGCTCGCCGCCGGCGGACTCGCGACTGGCGGGCTCGCCACCACCTTGCCTTGCGCCGCTGCCAGCCCCGACACGCCGGTCGCCATCATGCACAGCACGAGTAACCTGATCCTGCGCATAGGCACAATACTCCCGACGATGTTGGCTGAGCGGCGTGCTTCGGTGCTCCTGTTATCCAACGACTGAAGGGGACCGATGCAACGCCGGTCGGTGCGCCGCCGCCTTGACGTACTTCCCTGGCGGAGGGATTATCGACCCTTGCGATGTTTTACCCGCCCCGACGACGGTCAGCGGACAGCACGGCGTTCCGCAGATCGTCCCTTCCCCCCGAGACCACTCATGCGTCGCATCGGCCGCACACTCCCATCGCTCGTGTTCGTGCTGTGTCTCAGCGGCTGCCCGAGCCTCACCGACGCGGTGTCGGCCGGATCCGGCAAGCAGACCTACCCCTCCATCTGGATCAACGCGAGTTGGAGTGGCGGCCGAACCGGCACGCCGCTCGAGAGCAAGGCGGTGACACCGAGCAACATCATCGGCAGCTACTGTCCGGCCAGCGCCCGGCGGTTTCAGGCGGTCATCGCACCAGCGCGGCCAGCGCTTCAGATGGTGTGCGCCAGTCGAGCGTTTGTCGAGGGCGGCCATTCAGTTCACGGGCGATGTCGTCCAGTTGCCTCTGCGTGATCGGCGTCAGGTCGAGCCCTTTCG
>CANNKR010000034.1 GCA_947504615.1 Gemmatimonadota bacterium
CATTATCTGCTGCATGTCGATCCGTCGCGCTCCAAGGCGATCACCGACCGCATCGATCGCGGCGACCTCTCGGAAAAACCCGGCTGGGTGCGCCTCTCGTTCCATCCCACGTCCACCATGGCCGACATCGACCACGCCCTGCACGCCGTCGCCGAGTGCGTGAAGCACATGAAGGTGTGGTCGCAGGACTATATGTACTCCAACCTCACCAACGAGTACGCCCATCGCGACGGCAACGACGCGCTGAAAGCGCGCGTACTCGGCTGGTTTGCCAACTGATCGCCCCATCCCCCGCACCCGCCCCGCCATGTCAGATCTTCGCTACCCAGTCGGCAAGTTCGACGCCACCGCGCCCTTCACCACCGCGTCGCGCGCCCAGGCCATTGCCGAACTCGCCGCGCATCCGTCCGCGCTGCGCACCGCCGTCGCCACTCTCACCGACGCGCAGCTCGACACGCCCTATCGCCCCGAGGGGTGGACGGTGCGCCAGCTCGTGCATCACATGGCCGATTCGCACGTGAACGCCTACACACGCGTGCGACTGGGGCTCACCGAGGACAATCCGACGATCAAGCCCTACAAGGAAAAGGAGTGGGCCGATCTCGCGGATTCAACCTCGCTGCCGGCCGACGTGTCGCTGGGCATCCTCGACGGGCTGCATCTCCGGTGGGTGACATTGCTCCGGACCCTCACCGATGCCCAGATGGCCAGGACCGTGGTCCACCCCGACGGCGGTCGCACGATGTCGCTCGACTTCCTGACGGCGCTCTACGCTTGGCACTGCCGGCACCACGTCGCGCACATCACCGCCCTGCGTTCACGCGAAGGGTGGTAGCACTCGACGCCTAGTAGAGGCTCGCCAGCAGCCACGCACCCAGCACGGCGCGTTCGTAGCCCTCGGTCATACGAGCCAGCGAAAAACGCGACTGCGCCCGTTCCCGCGCGGCCAGGCGCACGCGCTGGGTCAGTTCGGTGTCACTGAGCAACCGCATGACCGCCTGCGCCATCGCCTCGGGCGCCAGCGCATCGACGAGCAGTCCCGCCAGCCCGTCGGTGCCCACCACCTCGACCAGGCCACCCGCGTTCACGCCCACCACGGGACACCCGCACGCCATCGCCTCCAGCACGCTGAGGCCGAACGTCTCCACCTCGCACGCGTGCACCAGGACGGACGCCGCACTGAACGCGCCGCGCAGCTCCTCGCGTGGCACCTGACCGAGAAAGCGGACCTTCACGTCGAGCAACTCGGCCTGCGCCGACAGCGATTCCTGCAGCGGCCCAACCCCACAGAACACCAGCGTCGGCGCGTGCGGAATGTCGCGCACCGCATCAATGAGAAAATCGGCGCGCTTCTCCCGCGTCAACGAACCCACCGTGAGCAGGAACGGCGCGTCGCCCAGCATGTAACGGGCGCGGAACTGTGCCGCCGCCTCGGTGTCGGGGCGGAACTGCGTGTCGCAGACCCCTTCGGGAATGACGTGATGCGACGCGCGATGCATCCACGGAGCCTTGGCCAGGATGCGTTTGGCCTTCTCGTGCGTGAGGAAAATCGTCTGCCGCACGCCGAACCGGTACGCCAAGCGCGTGAGGAGATCGCGCGGCGGGTGCGCAGCGTGCGAGTTGTAGCGGTTCACCAGCGCGACCTTCGAACCCACGGTCGCCAGCAGGCCGAGGCGCAGGTCGCGCGGGCGATCCACGATCAGCACTTCGGCGCCGAAGGCGGCCAGTTCGCGCCGCAGCGCCTTGCCCGTTCTCCAGTTGGTGGCCGACAGGTCCATCTGCTGCACATCCACCCCTTCGGCGCGCAACGGCCCCGCCACGTCGTCGCAGCCGGTGAACACCCGCACCACGCCGTGGCGCCCGCCCAGCCCCTGCGCCAGGTGCATCAGGCTCACCGCCGACCCTCGGAAGGAATCGGCGGAGCAGAGGAACGCCACGCGCAGGCCATGCATCGGCATTAGTGGCGGAACCTCAGGCGGAAGAGGTCCCAGCGAATACGCCACACCGTGTCGAGGTACGTCACCGGAATGCGGTGCAGCGCCATGACGTTGGTGTCATCGCGGTTGAGTCGGCGCCGGATCCCGACGCCGCACTCGTACCCGGCCTCGCGAGCGAGTTGCTGCACCGTGGCATCGTGCTGCGCCCACGGATAGCAGATCGTGCGCACCGGCTTCCCGAGCAGCGCCTCCAGCGCCTCGCGCGAATCGCGCAGTTCGCGCAACGCCACCTCCGGCGTGGCCGTCGTGAGGCGCACGTGCGTCATCGTGTGCGAGGCAAAGTGGAAGCCGCGAGCCTGCAGGTCGCGGATCCCTTCGACGCTCAGCAGCTGTTCCTGGAACTCCTCGGCGTCCCACTCGTTCGAAGCCCCCAGGCGCCCGGGCACCACGAAGATCGTGGCGGTATATCCGTGCTTCTCCAGGATCGGTACCGCCACATCGCCGTTGGACTGATAGCCGTCGTCGAACGTCAGCAGGATCGGCTTTCGTGGCAGGGTGCCCGTGCCACGGCGATGCGCCAGATACTGGTCGAAACTGATCCCGTGGTAGCCGGCGCGACGCAAAGAACCCAGCAGCGCGTCAAACTGCTCCGCCCGTACGTAGTTGCGGGGGAAGTGGGAATCCGGAGGAACCGGTCCGATCTTGTGGAACACGAGGATCGGGACGATCAAGGGCTCAACTCGGGGACGCTTCCAGACGGCTGCCGATGAACAGGGGGGCAGCGCTGCAAACTGGGTATTAACATCCGTCGAAAGCGGACGTCAAATAGAGTTTACCACTCCATTCCCCACAGTCAACAGTTTGGGGAGGCTATCCGTATCGGCGGCTCAGTCCGCCGCAGCCCCGATGGCAGCTGTCCCCCACCCCCAGATGCGCCAAAGGCCACACCCAAGGGTGTGGCCTTCGTATGAGAGTTGCCTCGCGCGCCGTCATTGGAACTCTACGTCCTACCGAACGGCGGCGGGCACATCGATTGTCACTTCAAGTGGAGCTGAGGGGGATCGAACCCCTGACCTCTGCAGTGCGATTGCAGCGCTCTCCCAGCTGAGCTACAGCCCCGACGTCAGGGAGGGCGACGCTGTCCTTACATAGCCGGTCGCACCCGGGTCCAAAAAGAACCGGCCCCACCCAGAGGCGGGGCCCCACAGACAAGATGAAGATAGCCAGGGTTTCGGAGAAGTCAACCTCTACCGGCCCAACAACCGCAGTAACCGGTTGTCCGTTTTGCGGTTACCGTGGCCAGTGAACCTAATTTCGAGGCACCAGCGCCAGGGAACGACCACCCCCTCACCGCAGTTGAGTCCACACCAAGACCATCCACCGTCTACCGTCTACCGTCTACCGTCTACCGTCCACCGTCTACCGTCTCCCGTGCCCCACCCCCTGTCGTCCCCCTTCGTCCGCGACCAGCTCGCGCTCCGAGCCACCTCGGCCAACGCACACCCCGTGCGCCGCGGCGGCGAGTACGTGCTGTACTGGATGCAATCGACGCACCGGTTGCCGGACAACTGGGCCCTGCGGTTCGCGACCCTCGAGGCCGACCGGCTCGCCCTCCCGCTGATCATCCATCAGGGGCTCGATCCGACCTACGAACACGCCAGCGACCGCATCCACTCGTTCATCCTGCACAATGCCCGCGAACTGCAGCAAAGCGCCGACCGCCGGGGACTGCGCTACCAGTTCGTGCTGCGCCGCCGTCGCGACGATGACCGGCGCACGGTCGACCGACTGGCCGCGCGTGCCGCGCTCGTGGTCACCGACGCATTCCCCACCGCCGGCATCGCCGAGCGCACCGCGCGCCTGGCCCAGCGCGTCGACTGCCGCGTGGTCGCCGTGGAATCGTACGCCATCGTCCCCTCGGCGCTGTTCATCAAGGAGGAGTACGCCGCGCGCACGCTCCGGCCCAAGGTGATGGCACACCTCGAGCACGCGCTCGAGCCCGTGACGGATTCACCGCCGCGCATCGGCGTGTCCGAGGCCCTGTGGCGCTCGCTCGACGTCGACCGGCTGGACCTGGCAGGTGACCTGGACGCCGAGATCGCCCGCTGCGAGATCGACCACTCGGTGCCACCGGCCCCCCTGGTCAGCGGGCGGCGCGCGGCACTCGCGCGGTTGCGCCACTTCTGCGCCGAGTCACTCGGCGATTACGAAGAACGTCGCAGTGACCCTGCCGATCCCGACGGATCCTCGCGGCTCTCGCCGTACCTGCACTTCGGCCAGGTCAGCGGCGCTGAGGTGGCGCGCGCGGCCATCGCCGCTGCCGGGCGCCCGGGCGCCGACAAGTTCCTCGATCAAGTGGTGACCTGGCGCGAACTGTCGTTGAACTTCTGCCTGCGCAACCCGCGCTTCCGCCAGTTGCGAGCGCTCCCCGACTGGGTGCTGAAGAACATGGAGAAGCACGCCGCCGACCCGCGCGAGGCCGTGTACTCCCTGCCGCAACTCGAGAGTGCCGCTACGCACCATCCGCTGTGGAACGCTGCCCAGCGCGAACTCGTGGCCACCGGCGTCATCCACAACGTGATGCGGATGTACTGGGGCAAGTCGGTGCTGATGTGGTCGGCCCGGTATGGCGATGCCCTGCGCCACCTCATCCACCTGAACGACAAGTGGGCGCTCGACGGACGCGACCCGTCGAGCTACGGCGGCATCCAGTGGTGCTTCGGCAAGTTCGACCGCCCGTGGGGCGAACGCCCCGTCTGGGGGACCATCCGGTCGATGTCACTGGAGCGGGCGTACAAGAAGTTTGATGCGAAGGGTTATGAGAAGCGGTGGGATGGGGACGTACGGCAGCTTTAGGCTCTACGCTGTACGTTGTACGCTGTACGTAGACGGGGCTCCGTCGCGCACGCATCTTCCGTCGTCCGCTATCTACCGTCTACCGTCTACCGTCTACCCGTGTCCCGCCTCCTCCCCTCCGCCGCCGAAATCCGCGCCGCCGCCGCCCGACTGCAGGGCGTCGCCGTCCGCACGCCGCTGCGCCGCTCGGCCGCCTTGTCCGAGCTGGCCGGTGGTGACGTCTTCCTGAAGCTCGAGTCGGAACAGCTCACGGGCTCCTTCAAGCTGCGCGGCGCGTTCAATGCGCTCTCGCTCCTCACGCCGGAACAGCGTGCGCACGGGGTGGTGACGTCGAGCGCGGGCAATCACGGACTTGGCGTCGCCGAGGCAGCACAGCGACTCGGCATCACCGCCACGATCTTCGTGCCGTCCAACGCGCCTGACGTGAAGAAGCAGGGCATCGCCCAGCGCGGCGCGCGCGTAACCGACGAGGCCAGCGACTACGACGATGCGATGCTTCGTGCACGCGCCAGCGCCAAGGAGACCGGGGCGGTGTTCGTGCATCCATGCCTCGGCGTGCCGTTGCTCGCCGGCCAGGGGACCGTGGCCAGCGAGACGTTCGACGAACTGCCCACCCTGCAGACGATGCTCGTCTGCGTCGGCGGCGGCGGGCTGCTGGGCGGAGTGGGGGCGTTCCTGCTGAGCGAGGCGCCGCACGTGCGCGTCGTGGGCGTGCAGAGCGACCGCACCGACGCCATGGCGCGCGCCATCGAGGCCGGCCGCGTGGTGGAAATCGAGAACTATCCCACACTCGCCGACGGGCTCGCCGGCCAGATCGACGACGACGCGCTGACCATCGGACAGGCGACGCTCGAGTCCATCGTGACCGTCACGGAAGATGAAATCGCCAGCGCCATCGCCTGGCTCTGGCTCGCCGAAGGGATCCGCGCCGAGGGCTCGGGCGCCGTCTGTGTCGCCGCCCTGCGCACCGGACGCCTGCGCCACCTCACGCCCCCCATCGTGGCCATCGTCAGCGGCCAAAACATCGACGAGGCGCGACTGCAGGGAATCCTGAGCGCGGCCGGCTGAACGGCTGCGGGGAGATTCGATTAGTTTTTTTCGGACGGCGTAGAGCGTACAGCATATAGCTCACGGCTGCCGTTCACCCCGAATCTCCCTCCCCGAACACATGTCCCTCTCCATCACCTTCCTCGGCACCTCTGCCTCGCGCCCCACCGTGGAGCGCGGCGTATCGGCCGTGTCCGTGGTGCGCGAGGGCGAGACGATGCTGGTGGACTGCGGCGAAGGGACCCAGCGGCAGATGATGCGGTATGGGGTGTCGTTCAACTTCGGCGACCTGCTGTTCACGCACTTCCACAGCGACCACGTGCTCGGCGCGCTCGGCCTGATGCGCACGCTGTCGTTGCAGGGGCGCACCGAGCCGCTGCACATCTGGGGGCCGCGGGGCATCAATCAGATGATGAAGAAGGCCGAAGCCCTCGGCGGCGAGCGGTTGACGTATCCCGTGGAAGTCACCGAGGTCACGGCTGGGGTGCCGATCGCGCGCAAGGAATACTGCATCCTCCCGTATCCGGTGGAGCACCGCGGGGCCGTGGCCGTCGGCTACGCGCTCATCGAGGACGAACGGCGCGGCCGCTTCAACCCCGACCTCGCGCGCGAACTCGGCATTCCCGAAGGACCGCTCTGGGGGAAGATCCACAAGGGCGAAGCCATCACGCTCGATGACGGCCGCGTGGTGGAGCCGAGCGTGCTCGTGGGACCCACGCGCACGGGACGCCGCCTGGTGATCAGCGGTGATACCCGTCCCTGTCCGGCGACGGTCGAGGTCTCCCGCGGCGCCGATCTGCTGGTGCACGAATCGACCTTCGGCGACGAAGAGGCGGCGCGCGCCGTCGAGACCGGGCACAGCACCGCACGCGAAGCCGCCCAGATGGCGGCCGAAGCGGGGGTGAAGCGCCTCGTCCTCACGCATTTCTCCGCGCGCTACTCACGCGATCCGTCCGAGCTGGACCGCGAGGCGAAGGAACTGTTCCCTCGCGTCACCATCGCGAGGGACGGCATGGAAATCGAGATCCCGTATGAGGATCCGGACACCGAGTGACGCCAGGCCGTGAACGGTTATCCGTTCACGCGTTGGTTCATTCGTGCGTGGCGAGGTCGGCCAGGGGAACCGGCTGCCGACTGCTGAACCCCGCGTCGGTTTCGTGCCAGTGAGTCACGGCGTGCTCGCCGTGCTTCCAGCAGAAGTAGACATCGCGCCCGTGCAGCGTCCCCGGAAAATCGACGAGTCCGATGTCGAGGCCGCGCACTTCGACCCCCAGTTCCGACAGTTCACGCACGCACTGTTCGATCTCCGCGGCGAGCCGCTGCGTCTCGCGCTGCCAGCGCTCCGATTCGGCGTTCTCGAGCACATTGTCGTGACTCGCCAGTTCCACCTGGCGCACCGCATCCTCCCATCGGCCGAACTGCTCCACGAGGTCGGCCACGATGCGCCGCACGAGCGGCAGCGCGTGATTCGCCTGCGCCGCCGTGTAGGGGAGCGTGACCTTCAGCGACGGCCCACGCGATGACGCGCTCACCGAGGTGCGCGGGTCGGGGTGTATACGACGGGCCGTACGACGGACGGCACGACGTTCGTGCGCCCGGGCGAACGCGGCGCCTGCACGATGCGCGTTTCTTCCGAGTACATCGCCGCCGCGTCGAAGGCGCGCACGAGCGCCTGCCGGGCCTCGCGAGACAGCGCGGGTGTGTCGAGCCAGAAGATCACCCGCACGGGCCCCCGCACGACGCCTACCGGCCACTCGTGCGTCCCGTCGCGCAGTGCGAGCGTCGCCCGGTCGCCCGCGGTGGAGTCGGTGCGGGCCATCAACTCGAATCGCTCGCGCGGCCAGCGCTGGAGCGTCGCCGACCCGAGCGGCAGCCCCTCGCGCACGTCGCGCCACCAGGCCGGCACCGCCACGGTCTGGGGCGGCAGTGGGAGCGTGAGCCCTCCGGCGCGCCCCCCGGATCCCGGCACCGCAAAGCGAACCTGCGGCACCCGTTCCAGCGCGCCCAGGGCGAAGCTCGCGGTATTGAAATCGAAGTGCGCCAGCGCGCTCTTGGTGGCGTCCCCGCGGCTCCCCGACCCGGCCATCAGCGAATCGCGCACGGCGCGCCAGTCGCCTTCCGCCAGCGGAGTGATGCGCGCTTCCTCGGCGTCCCCAAACAAGGTGCTCACGCGCAGTTCCTCGCCCGACCGCAGATCGATGACGCCGCGATGGGCGGCATGCCGGTTCGAGCCGCCGGCAATGTCGATGTCGGTGAGGTGCTCGTACGAGGCGAAGGGCCCGTGCACATCGATGATTCGCAGTTCGGACATGGCCGAGGTGCGCGGATGCTCTGCCCCCTCTTCGTCGATGGCGAGGGGCCGTTCCTCGGGGTGTTCGCGCGCAAAGCGCTCGGCCATCCCCAACACTTCGCCGTCGGCCAGCAGTTCGGTGGAGTCGCCCGAGATCAGGTCGCGGCGGAAGAGGCGCTGCCCCAGAAAAATTGCGTCGTAGTACGACCGGTCATCGTCGGCAACGTAGAGTTCCTGAAAACGGGCCTCGACGCGCGCCAGAAGAAGCGGCGCCCCGCGCATCCGGATGCCGCGCGCATCGGACGTCACCCAGAAGGTCGAGTCCGCGTTCGCCACCAGGAACTCGGCGCGCGGCGCGGGCCCCTGCGGTGCACGCGCACACGCCATCAGGGCGAGCAGCGGAAGGAAGGTTCGACGAGTCACGCCGCAATATAGCATTGCCCCGGGGGTCGCTCGCACTCGTCGCGCGCGTTTAGCTTGCACGCCATGCGCCTTCTCATTTTGCTGCCCGTCCTCATCGCCCTGCCGCTCGCCGCCCAAACGCCCCCGGGTGCCCCGGTTGCCCCGGTGACCCGAGCGGCCCCGCGGTTCATCGAGTCGCCGGCAGTGCGCGGCCTCTACGTCAACCGCTTCGCCGCCCAGAGCACCAAGCGGATGCGTCAGCTCATCGCCATGGCCGATGCCACCGAGATCAACGCATTCGTCATCGACATCAAGGACGAGTTCGGCATCAACTACAAGACGGTCGATCCGGTGGTGCTGCGCAATGCAGGCAAAGCCGGCGCCATCAGCGACCTCCGCGCCCTGCTCGACACGCTGAAGGCCCACAAGATTCTCGCCATCGCCCGCATCGTGGTGTTCAAGGACTCGGTGACGGCGCGGGTGAACCCGCAGTGGACCATCCGGAAGGCCGACGGTTCGGCGTGGCGTGACAAGCAGGGGCTCGCGTGGGTGAACCCGTACCACCGCGAGCTGTGGGACTACAACGTTCGTATCGCAGAAGAAGTCGTTAAGCTCGGATTCGGCGAAATCCAGTTTGACTACATACGTTTCCCGGAGCCGTATAAGTCATTGCCACAACAGGTTTTCCCTGATGATCGCGGACAGGGCAAACCAGAGGCGCTTGCCGAATTTCTCACATTTGCGAAAGGCCGAATCGGCAAGCTCGGCGTGCGCACCACCGCCGATGTTTTTGGGCTCGTGACCACCTTGGCCGGCGCCCTCGAAGTGGGGCAACAGTGGGAGTCGCTCTCCCCGCACGCCGACGTCCTGCTCCCCATGGTGTATCCGTCACATTATCCGCGCGGCGCCTTCAACGTGGCGCACCCCAACGCGGAACCGTACAAGGTGGTCTTCGCAGCGATCAACCGCGCGCGTGAGCGCGACGAGAAAATGGGCCTTCGCCTGGCAGAGCATGTGCGCCCCTGGCTGCAGGCCTTCTCGCTGGGACAGCCGCCGTATGGCCCGGAACAGATCCGGGCGCAGAAACAGGCGGTCTACGACGCGGGCTTCGACGGCTGGGTGCTCTGGCACCCGGGGTCGAAGTACGAACCGTTCCTGCCGGGTCTCGAAAAAGACCTCGTGTCGCGCAAGAAGGCACACGTCGCCAAGCCGACCGGGTAGGAACGACGACGGCCACCGCGACAAGCGCAGTGGCCGTGCATTCGCCATTCGCCGGCCCCTACTTCGCGATCGCGGCCACCCCGGCAATCAACCGCTCCACTTCGTCCTCGGTCGTGTAGCACGAGCACCCCGCGCGAATCATCCCGTTGGGTTGCAGGCCGAGCCGTTCCACCACCGTCACCGCGTAGTAATCGCCGTGCGACACGAACACGGCGCGCTCGGCGAGGGCGCGCGTGGCCGCCTCGGGCGTCACGCCGTCGATGGTGAACGAAATGGTGGGTGTGCGCGGGCGTCCCGGCGGCGGCCCGTAGCGCGTGACCCCCTTGATGGCGCCCAGCCCCTCCCAAATGCGCGCGAACAACCGCTCCCCCTCCGCGTGCAGGCCGCTCATCGCGCTCACCAGTTGCGCGCGGTGGTTCGGCCCCGAGCCCAGCGAGGCCAGAAAGTGCACGGCCGCTGCCGCGCCAATGATCCCCTCGTGGTTCTGCGTACCAGTCTCGAGCCGTTCAGGGACCGTGTCGGGCGACGGAATCAGCTTGGGCACGTCGAGCGCGGCCAGCCGATCGGCCTTGCCATAGAGCACGCCGATGTGCGGCCCGTAGAACTTGTACGCCGAGCACGACAGGAAGTCGCAGTCGATGGCCTGCACGTCCACCACGCTGTGCGGGGTGAAGTGCACCGCGTCCACGAAGCAGAGCGCTCCCGCGTCGTGGGCGAGCTGCGTGGCCCTGGTGACGTCGGTTATCGTGCCCAGTGCATTGGATCCAGCGCCGATCGCCAGCAGACGCGTCTTCGCTGTCACGGCACGTTCGAGCGCCTGCCAGTCGAGCTCGAACGTCTCGAGATCGACGGGCACCACCTTGATGGTGATGCCGCGTTCCTTCTCGATGGCTCGCCACGGCGCCTGGTTGGCGTGATGGTCGAGTTCCGTGATGATGACTTCGTCACCCGGCCCCCAGCCGCGGCCCAGCGCGCGGGCGAGGTGGAAGGTGAGCGTCGTCATGTTGGCGCCGAAGGCGATTTCGTGCGGCGCCGCATTGAGCAGCGCGGCCAGCGAGGCGCGGGCGGCGTCGATAGCCGCGTCGGTCTCTTCGCTGGTCGGGTACGCCCAGTGCGTATTGGCGTTGTGGTGCAGCAGGTAGTCGGCCATCGCGTCGACCACCTGCTGCGGCACCTGCGTGCCGCCGGGGCCGTCGAAATAGGCGATGCGTTCGCCATGGTGCAGCCGCCGCAGCGCCGGAAAATGCGCGCGAATCTGGTCGATGCCTGGGAGCGTTCCTGCAGGACGGGTCATTGGATTTCGTCTCCGGTCATCTGCTCGAGGTACTTCACGGCTTCCACGTGATCGGCCTCGTCGCCGAGCGCCGTGTGCGCGGCGCGGAACAGTTCAGCGGTAAGCTGGATCAGCGGCGACGGAACTTTTTGATCGCGCGCCACCTGCGCGGCGATCCCCACGTCCTTGTCGAGCAGCGCCAGGCGGAAGGTGCGCGGGAACGCGCGCGTCAGCACGCGTTCTGGGAAGAGGTTCATCGAACTGTTGGACCGGCCGCTCGAGGCGTTGATCACGTCGAGCGCCACCGCCGGCTTCACACCGGCCCTCGACAGGGCCAGCAATCCTTCGGCCGCCGACCAGATGTGCACCGCGAGCAGTGCGTTGTTGACCGCTTTCAGCGCGTCCCCCGCGCCCACCGCGCCGCAATGGACGATCTTCTCGCCCATCGCGCGCAGCACCGGCATGGCGCGCTCCAGCAGCGCCGCGTCGCCGCCGACCATGATGGTGAGCGCCCCCTTCTCTGCCCCCACCACGCCACCCGACACCGGCGCGTCGATGAATCCGACGCCCACCTCGGCCAGGCGCGCGGCGATGCGCTGCGAGGTGGCCGGATCGCCCGAGGTGCAGTCGATGAACAGCGTGCCGCGCGCGAGGCCGGCCAGCAGGCCATCGGGGCCGTCGAGCAGTGCCTCGACTTCGCGCGACGTCGGCAGGCAGGTGATGACGATGGCGGCACCGCGCGCGGCGTCGGCCGGCGTCGACGCCGCGCGCACGGCCTTGGTGGCGTGCGCGGCGACGAACGCTGTCGTCTTGGCCTCCGTGCGATTCCACACGGCGAGCGAAAAGTCGGGGATGGCCAGATGGCGCGCCATGGGCGTGCCGATGGCGCCGAGTCCGAGGAAGGCGATGGTGGTCGTCATGGGGAGGGGTGCAGGGTGCGGGGAGTCACCGAAATATCAGCACGGGCGCGCCAAAACAAAAACGTCGCCCCCCACGAGGCGACGTTTTCGTTCTTGAAGGCGACTGGCAATCGGCAGGGAGAGGCCGGCCCCCCACCAGCACCGGCTTGTCCACCGCTACCAACTGCCCGTCATTGATTAGTACGTGGCAAACCCGAAAAGGTTGCATCGGACGCCACCGCGCGCCCTACAGACTGAACCAATACGACGCCTTCACCAGCAGCGTGTTGTCCGGACGTGCCCGGAACAGGTCGCGCACGTCGCGCGACGCCTCAAAGGAACCGGCATTCAGTCCGTCCTGCTGGCGCCCCTGTGACCAGACGAAGAACAGCGTGGAGCCCGGGCGGTACTCCCAGCGCACCACCGTATTGGAGCGGAACTCCTTGAAGTTGAAGTCACCAAGCGGCGCGCCCCCCGCGTACGCCTTGTACCGGCCGGCGTAGCGCGCAGCCTTCGGATCGTCGAGCTCCTTCCAGTGGCTGTACGCGCCGGTGGCCACGAACGGCGACGCGTACAACTGCAACGACAGCGTGCGTGTGGCCGTGAAGTTGATGCGCGACGTCAACGACGCCACGTGCTGGTCGAGCCGCGCGAAGGTGTAGTGCGTCGTGCCGGCGGCGTCCTTCTCGTTGCCGTACCACTGCGCATCGTTGACGCTTCGCGAGAACGACAGCCCGAACGTCCCCTGCAGTCGGCTGGCGACGCGGACGGAGAACTGGGGGTCGACCCCGAACATCCAGCTGCCACTGGCATCCTTGAACTGGCCCTGCGCAAAGAGCGTCGGCTGCACGCGCGCGCGGGGGTCGCCTTCGATGCCAGCCCAGGCCGAGCGGTTGAACACCTGGCGCACCGCTGGGCCACCCCGGGCCACGCGGTCGTCTGCCGACGCACCCAGCGCGTTCTGGTTGAACCCGATGTGCCCCCACCAGCGGTTGGCGAACTCGGCGTGCGCATTCATGTTCCCGCCCAGTTCGAGCAGCTCCCCGCCCGTGTTGCCGACCGTCCACTGGTTGAAGTTCACCCGGGCGCTGCGGTACCAGGACGTCGGCGTCAGGTACGCAAGCTGGAGCCAGTTGGAATACACCTGCTGGTCGCCGCGCGCTTCGAACCCGAGATCGTTGATCTCGAATCCACGCGACGTGCGGGTGTAGCCCGTGGAAAAGCGGGTGTTGCCGCCCCCCAGTTTGCTGAGCATCAGCTGCATCGTGCCGCCGGCCATGGACGTCGCCGTGGGATCGTACCCGAGGTCGGCGTCGGGGCGCTGGTAGTTGTGCACCGAACTGCGCTGCAACCGGTCGATCGCCGGCGCGCTGCCGTCCACGCGACTCCCGGCCAGGTAGCCGCTCACCTGATAGTTGTTCTTCCAGAAGCGATGGCGAACGTCGAGGCCCAGCGCGTAGGCGCCACGCCGCAGGTAGTCCTCGGACCAGCGGTCGAGCGCGCGGTTGGTCGTCGTCAGCATGATGCCGACGCCCGAGTTGCCCTTGCGCAGGTCCTGCTGCAGGCGCACCGCGCCGTAGTTGGCGGCCGGTTCGATGGTCCGGTCGCCGACCCCCACCTCGCGCTGCGTCATGGCGTCCATCACCCCGATCGAGAGGCCATTGGCCAGCCGTCCGGTCACCTTGGCGGCGCCGAGGATCGACGTGAACTGCGGATTGCTGCGGTCGTAGTATTGCCCGCTCAACTGGGGCGAGCGGCCGATGCGCCGCGAGTAGAACAGGCCGCTGCAGCTGCCGTCATTGCAGTTGAGGTCGTAGCGAAAGATCCCCTGCCCCTCCAGGAAGAACGGACGGCGCTCCTGGTAGAACTGTTCGAAGGCCGTGAGGTTTAGCACGGATGGATCGGCCTCGACCTGCCCGAAATCGGGATTGATCGTGGCGTCGACCGTGAGGTTCGAGGTCAGGCCGTATTTGACGTCGGCCCCAACGGCGACCTGCTGCTGTCGGCCGAATCGCCCCGATGCGAGCGGACGCGACAGGTCCTTGGTGACGGTGTACGGCGTGGCTTCGAGCCGCCGCGTCGTCCCGATGCCGTCGATGCCGCGCAACTCGCCCAGTTGCGAGGCCAGCCCCGACGTATTGCGTCGGTACAGCGGCCACGAATCGCGTTCACCGAGCCGCTGGATGTCCCGAAAGACGGCGAAGCCGAACGTATGCTGGTCGGCCTTGGCGAACCGCAACTGCGACAGCGGAATGCGAAACTCCGCCACCCAGCCGAGCGAATCGACGCGGGCCGCAACCTCCCAGACCCCGTCCCACGATTCGTCTTCGTCGCCGTCGTTGCTCACGGCGTAGTCGCGCTTGACCCCCGCCGGATTGGTCGCAAACTCGTAGCCGCTGCGACGATCGTGATACGAATCGATCACCAGTTTCACCTGGTCGCTGGCCGTGCGCACGTCGCGTCGCGAGAGCAGCGAGAGAATCGAGTCGGGGCGCGGATCGAACATCCGCACAAACGCGTACAGGTTGCGCTCGTCGTAGACGACGCGCACCTCGGTGCGGAAGTGCGGGTCGGCGTCCGCCTGCGGATCGTACTGCCGAAACGCGTCAATCACCTGTGCGCCACGCCAGGCCGCATCGTCATCGCGGCCGTCAATGACCACCGGCGTGAGCGCGCGCAACGCCTTCGCCACCGTGGCACTGGCCTTTGCCTGGGACGGCGGGTCGGCGCGCTGTGGGGCCACGACCGCCAGCGCGGCCTGCGCCGCGAGCAACAGGGGAAGGACTATCATGAGAA
This sequence comes from Gemmatimonadota bacterium, assembly GCA_947504615.1. Lineage (GTDB taxonomy): Bacteria > Gemmatimonadota > Gemmatimonadetes > Gemmatimonadales > Gemmatimonadaceae > PNKL01. The sequence continues at coordinate 14,722 of CANNKR010000034.1, forward strand.
TCCGGCTTCGAGTGGAGTATCAGCGAGGAGGCGTACGTGGCGCGCGGAATCTCAGTTTCGACAGTCGCCGCGATCAAAGGGTTGCAACGCCCCGCCGCTCACCCGATCGTGCGATCGTGCGCTCGTGCGATCGCGCCCTCGTGCGCCCGTGCCCTCGTGCGCTCCTTTCTCTTCCGCTTCCCCTCAGCCCCACCGCTCTCTAGCTTGCGACCACGTCACCCGACGTCCCGAGATCTCGAGCCCGGACGGGTCCCATGACGCCACAGCAGAAGTCCGAAGGCCAGAGTCTCGCCGCGCTGCTCGCGCCCGATATTCTCGACCTGCTCGAGTCGTCGCCGGCCGCCGTCGCCGCCGAAACTGAAGAGTTGCACCCCGCCGACCTTGCCGACGTCGCCGAGGCGTTGCCGCGCGCGTCGCTGCCGGCATTCCTCGCCGCGCTCCCCCCCGAACGCGCCGGCGCCGTCCTCGAGTACCTCGACGAAGAGATCCGCACCGAACTGCTCGAGGGGATGACCACCGAGCAATCCGCCCCGCTCGTCGCGCAGATGACGCCCGACGAACGCGCCGACGTGCTGGAGGAAGTGGACGAGGAAACGGCCGACGACATTCTGGAGGCCATTCCCGAGGCGGCGCGCCTCGAGACCGAACGGCTGCTCGAATACGAGACCGACACGGCCGGCGGCCTGATGACCACGGAGGTCGTCTCGGTGCTCGACACCGAAACCGTGGAGGCCGCGCTCGCCCAGGTGCGCGCCATTGCACGCGCCGGACGCCGCGAGGCGATGAACACCATCTACGCCGTCAACAGCCGCAACGAACTCACCGGCGTGCTGTCGTTGCGCGAACTGCTGGCCGCCGCCGAGGGATCGCGCATCAGCGACGTGGCATGGACCGACGTGCGACGCGTCATCGCCACGGCCGACCGCGAGGAAGTCGCGCGCGTCGTGACCGAATACGACCTCGTGGCCGTCCCCGTCATCGACGAAAACGGCCGCCTGCTCGGCGCCGTCACCGTCGACGACGTCATCGACGCCATCCAGGAAGAGCAGACCGAGGACGTGCAGAAACTCGGCGGTATGGAGGCGCTGGACGATCCGTACATGCAGACCGGGTTCCTTGCCCTGCTCAAGAAACGCGCGGGCTGGCTGGCCGTGCTCTTCATCGGCGAGATGTTCACGGCGAGCACCATGGGGTACTTCGAAAGTGAACTCCAGCGCGCCACCGTGCTGATGCTCTTCGTGCCCCTGATCATCAGTTCCGGGGGCAACTCGGGCTCGCAGGCCACGTCGCTGATCATCCGGTCGCTCGCCCTCGGCGAAGCCAAGCTCAGCGACTGGTGGCGCGTGGCCATCCGCGAACTGTCATCGGGGCTCGCGCTCGGCGGGATCCTCGGGGCGCTCGGCGCCATGCGCGTGCTCGCGTGGCAATCGTTGGCCGGCAAGGGCGTCCATGTCGGCAGTCTGGTGATCGGCTACGACTACGGCCCCAACTATCTGCTCATAGCGCTCACGATCGCGCTCACCCTCGTCGGAGTGGTCACGTTCGGTACGCTCGTGGGATCCATGTTGCCGTTCCTGCTCCGCCGCCTCGGTTTCGACCCGGCCAGTGCGTCGGCCCCGTTCGTCGCCACGCTCGTCGACGTCACCGGCCTGGTCATCTACTTCACCGTCGCGCTGCTGCTGCTCCGCGGCACGCTGCTGTAGCCGGTGACCGACGCGGCCGCACGCGCGGCAACCTGGCGCGCCACGCTGCTGGTGGTAATCGCGGCTTGCGGCTTCGGATCGATCAGCGTGCTGATGGTCGTCGGTCAGCGCAACGGGCTCACGCTGTGGAGCGCGATGGCGTGGCGCTATGTGCTCGCCACGCCATTCCTGTTGGTCATTGCCGCCAAGGACCTGCGCTTGGTCACCCTGCGACGCGGGGTGGCGCTGGTGGTGGTCGGTGGCCTCGGCCAGGTGGCCGTCAGCGCGATCTCGTTGTCGGCGCTCCGGTGGATCGACGTCGCGACGCTCGGATTCCTGTTCTACACCTTTCCGGCGTGGGTCACGCTGCTCTCGGCCGTGCGCGGCCTGGAACGCGTGGACGCGCGCAAGCTGACCGCGCTGACCCTGGCCCTCGGCGGCATCGTGATCATCGTCGGCGCGCCGCACACGGCGGCGCTCCCTGCTGTGGGTGTCGCACTCGCGCTCGGCGCCGCCGTCATCTACGCCGCCTACATCCCGACACTGCACTGGCTGCGTGGCCCACTGTCGGCAGCGGCGGCTTCGGCGTTCGTGATCGCCGGCGCAGGGGTCGTCTATCTGGCCGTGGCCGCCTGGCGCGGCGAGTTGCACACGGCCCAGTCGGGCGCGGCATGGGGCGTCATCGCCGCGCTCGCGATCGGCGGCACGGTGGTCAGCTTCATCGCCTTTCTCAATGGCCTGGCGGTGCTCGGTGCCGTGCGCACCGCGATCATCTCCACGGTGGAGCCCTTCTATACAGTGGTGCTGGGAGCGATCGTGCTTGGGCAGAAGTCCGGTGTGGGGACTCTCGTCGGCGGCGCGCTCATTGCCGCCGCGGTGCTTCTGCTGCAACGCCAACCGACGTCACGATGACCGAAGCGCGCCGCGAACACGATCAGTCCGCCCAGCTTGGAGTGGGCACAGGGTATGCGCTGCTCGCGGCCAGCGGTTTCGCCGCCGTATCCATTCTCACCAGCCTGGCCACCCGCACCGGGCTGTCGCTCTCCACCGTGCTCACGTGGCGCTACGTGCTGTCGGCCATTGTGCTGGTGGTGTGGGTGGGGTCGCAGACATATCCCCGGCGGATGCGCGGCAACGATGCCTTGCGGTGGATGGTGATCGGTGGCGGCGGACAGGCGCTTCTGGTGTATCTGGCGCTGTCTTCGTTGGCATACATCACCGCGGCCACCTTGGCCTTCCTGTTCTACACCTACCCGGTATGGGTGACGCTGGTGCAGGCGGCACGAGGCGCCGAACGTCTGGACGCACGGCGTGCCACGGCACTGACGCTGTCGTTCGCGGGCACGGCGATAATGGTCGGATCACCCGTGGCGGGGGGCGCCGAGTTGCGCGGCTTCGCGCTGGCCCTCGGCGCGGCGGTGCTCTACGGCCTCTACATCCCAGCCATGCAATGGATGCAGAAGGACTGGCCGGTGGCGGTGACGTCAGCGTATTCCAAGATCGGGGCGGCGGTCTGCTTTCTGCTGCTGTCGGCGAACGACCGCACGTTCCAGTACGCGCTGACGCCGGCGGCGTGGGGGGCGGTGATCGCGCTCACGCTCTGGAGCACGGTGCTGCCGTCAGTGTTCTTCCTGAAGGGGCTCATGCGACTGGGGCCGGTGCGCACGGCGATCGTCTCGACGGTGGAGCCGTTCCTCACGGCACTGCTTGGCGTGGCGGTGCTCGGTCAGTCGCTGACACTGCGTACGGCGGCGGGCGGCATGGCAATCATCGCGGCGGTCATCGTGCTGCAGTTCCGGCGGACGCGGGTGGCGTAGCAGGGTCCGGTTATTTCAACGCTGGTCCGGTTTTTTTCAACACGGAGACCGGAGGTAGCGGAGGGCCACGGAGGACAGCGAAAAAGCCAAAGGGGGTGTGGCTGCCAGTATGGCTTGCCACACCCCCTTAAAGGTTTTTGCCG
>CANNKR010000035.1 GCA_947504615.1 Gemmatimonadota bacterium
AACCCACCGGGGTCGGTGCGCGGGACCTGCGCGAGTGCCTCCTGCTCCAGTTGCGGGAAGACGAAGGCGACTCGACCCTGGCCAGCCTGATGCTTGCCGAGCATTTCGACGAACTCGTCGCCCATCGCTGGGCCGAGATCGCCAGGCGCGTCGGCACGACCGCCGCCGCCGTGCAGGATGCGGCCGACCGTATTGCCCGACTCAACCCCAAGCCCGGATTCTCCAAGTCCGCCAGCCTCGACAGCTACGTGATGCCGGACATGGTCGTGGATAAGATCGACGGCCAGTACCTGGTGTTCCTGAACGATACCAACGTCCCGCGCCTGCGCATCAGCCGCGCCTACCAGGACATCGCGCGCGACCGCAAGAAGTTCACCGCCGAGCACAAGGAATTCATCGCCAGCAAGCTGAACGCCGCGCAGTGGCTGATCCAGGCCATCGAGCAGCGCCGGCACACCATGCTGAAGGTGATGCACTTCATCGTCGACCGGCAGCGTGATTTCTTCGAGAAGGGCGTGCAGTTTCTCAAGCCGTTGACGCTGCGCGAGGTGGCCGACGTCATCGGCATGCACGAGTCCACCGTCAGTCGCGTGACCAACGACAAATACGTGCAGACGCCACGCGGCGTGCTCCCCCTCAAGTTCTTCTTTTCCTCGGGCATCGCCACGACCGCCGGCGAGGACGTGTCGGCGCGCGGCATCAAGGACAAGATCGAGAAGCTGGTGAAGGACGAAATTCAGCAGGACCCGCTCACCGACCAGGCCATCGTGCAGATCTTGGAGAAGGAAGGCATCCAGATCGCACGGCGAACCGTGGCCAAGTACCGCGATCAATTGGGAGTGCTGTCGGCACGGATGCGCAAGCGGGTGTAGGCGCTACATCACGACGAAACGAAGCTCTACGCTGTACGCTCTACGTTCTACGCTGTACGAGTTCTGCCGTCCGTGCTTTGCCGACCGCCAGTGACCGTTTGCCTACCACCAACCGTCAGTGCCCGTGCCTCAGATCGACATCTCCGTGCTGGTTCCCGCCAAGGATGAAGCCGAGAATCTTCCGCTCTTCCTCGACCTGTGCGCGCAGGCGTTCGCGGGGCGCGCGGAACAGTATGAGGTCATCGTCATCGACGACGGGTCGGGTGACACGACCTGGCCGTTGCTGCAGGAGCTGATGACGCGCTATCCGTTCCTGCGGGCCGTCCGCCATCGCGCCCGCCGCGGGATCGCCGAGGCGCTGCGCAGCGGTTTCCTGAAGGCGCGCAGCGACATCATGGTCTTCTATCCCGCGGACCTCCAGTTCAAGCCCGAAGACATCCCGCGCCTCGTGGCGCCGATCCTCGCGGGCGAGAGCGACATGGTCACCGGCTACAAGCAGGGGCACTACGAGAAGGCCTTTGTCTCGCGCATCTACAACTGGCTCAGCCGCGTGCTGTTCGACGTGCGCGTCAAGGACCTCAACAACGTCAAGGCGTACCGCCGCGAGATCATGGAGGCGCAGCCGTCGCGCCCCGACTGGCACCGCTACATGATCGTGCTGGCCGCGCAGCAGGGGTTCACGGTCAGCGAAATCCCGGTGCCGCTGTATCCGCGTCACGCTGGCGCGTCGAAGTTCGGCATCGGGCGCATTCCGGTGGGCGTGCTCGACATGTTGTCGGTCTGGTTCGAGCTGCGGTTCGGACAGAAGCCGCTGCTGCTCTTCGGCATGCTCGGCGCGTTCCTCTTCGCCGCCGGGTTCGTCGCGGGCCTTGTGGCGCTGTACATGCTGTTCACGGCGAACGTCGGCGTCCGCGCCGTGTGGACGATCATTCAGACCTGCCTGATCCTGGGCAGCATCTTCTTTGCGACGGGGATTCTGGGCGAGCAGATCGCCGTACAGCGCGCCGAGATGCGCGAACTGCGGCGGCGGTTTGACGAAGGGTCGGAGCACCGGCCCGAGTGAGTGTGCGCCCGCTGAAGGTCCTGTTCGTCACGCACGCATTTCCGCGACACGCGGGCGATGCCGCCGGGACCTTCGTGCTCGCCCTGGCGAATGCCGTGTCGGCGCGCAGTGTCACCGTGGACGTGCTGGCACCGTCGGCACCGGGACTCGCCGCCGATGAATCGATCGCCGGCATTCGCGTACGCCGCTTTCGATACGCGCCGGCGGCGTGGGAAACACTCGCATACACCGGGACCATGGCCGAGCAGGTCGCCAGCTCATGGCGAGGCAAGGTCGCACTGGCCCTGCTGATTCACGCCGGAAGGCGCGCAGTGCGCCGGGCCGTTCGAGATGACCACTATGACCTCGTGCATTGCCACTGGTGGTTTCCCAGCGGCCTCATGTGCGGAGGGCTCCCGGTGCCGTTTCTGGTAACGTCGCACGGGACGGATGTGCGCCTGGCGCGAGCCGGCCTCGCTCGTCGTCTCTTTGGCCGAGTGGGAGCGCAGGCGGCCGCCATGACAGCGGTCTCGAGCTGGTTGGCACGCGCGGCCAGCGACGCGCTTGGTGGGCGACCCGTCGGCACGGCGCCGATGCCAGCCACCACCGCACTGTTCGCTCCCGATCCGGCGACGCCGCGACCGTCCGACCGCATGCTGTTCGTCGGACGGCTGAATGCACAGAAGGGGATCGCCGACCTGCTGCAGGCGCTGGCGATGTCTCGACGGCCGTGGTCACTCGACATCGTCGGGGACGGACCCGACCGCGCCGCCCTGGTGGAGCGGGCCGAGGCGCTTTCGGTGACGGCGCGGGTGCGCTGGCACGGGCATGTGCCACAGCCCGCACTGGCGGCGATCTATCGCGCGGCGGCCGCCGTCATCATTCCGTCCACCGACGAGGGCCTCGGGCTGGTAGGCGTCGAAGCGTCGCTCTGCGAAACGCCGGTGGTGGCGTACGCGTCGGGGGGACTCACCGATGTCGTGCGTGACGGCGAGACCGGGTGGCTGGTCCCCACCGGCGACGTGGCCGCCTTGGCGCACGCCATCGACGGCGTGGTCGACCAGCCGGAGAAGGCACGTCGTGCGGGACAGGCCGCCCGACGGTTCGCCATGGAGCGCTTTTCCCCGAGTGCGGTGGGCGCGCGCTATCGGGCGCTGTACGACGATCTGCTGGGGCGCCGCGCGTGACCCGCGCCGTCGCGGTACGACGCGCGCTTCAGGGGGCGCTGCTGGCGTTCGTCGCTTGGTACGTGGCGCGCCACTGGGGCGAGTATGAGCACGTGCTCTCCGTCGCGCGCCCCGACTGGGGCGCCATCGCACGTTCCTGCGCACTCGTGTTCATCTCGTATTTCGTCCTGATCCAGACCTGGCGCCAGACCGTCCAGGCGTGGGGCGAACAGCTGACGTTCGCCGATGGCGCGCGAATCTGGTTCATCAGCAACCTCGGCAAGTACGTGCCGGGCAAGGTGTGGGCCATCGCCGCCATGGGGACGCTGGCACGGGAAGCCGGCATCTCGCCGGTGGCCGCCGTCGGGTCGTCGCTGGTGGTGCAACTCGTCAACATTGTCACGGGGTTTGGCGTCTTCGTGGTGGCCGGCGCTCATGTTTTGCGACTGCCCGGCGGCAGTACGGCAGCGTTCGTTGCGCTGGCGCTGGCGCTCGTGTGTACTCCATGGCTGGTGCCCTTCGCCGTTCGTACGCTCAATCGGGTGTCGACGCGGCAGTTCGCCGTGCCGCACCTTCCCGCGCGCGCCCTCTGGTGGGCTGGGGCAGGGACGACCGTGGCCTGGGTGCTGTACGGCGTGGCCTTCCAGTGGTTCGTCGCAGGTATTTCCGGGGGCGCAACGGCTGGCACGACCGGCGACTGGATAGCAATTTTCGTCGGGCCATACCTGCTGGGCTTCGTCGCCCTGTTTTCACCCGGTGGGCTCGGCGTGCGCGAAGGCGCCATGCTGGTGGCACTCGAACAAGCCGGGCTCGCTACGGGAGCGCTCGCGGCGCTGATTGTCACCGCGTCGCGACTCTGGCTCACCGTGCTCGAGATCATTCCCGGTGTGCTTTTCCTGATGATTCACCCGGCCAATCGCCGGATTTCTTCCAACGATACGTAGATGACCACACCCGAATCCCCCACCACGGAACTGTCCCCGCGCCACGCGATGCTGTGGGCAGCCCTCGCCTGCGCCATTGCCGCGCTGGCGCTGGGCTATCCCGCGCTCGGGGGACAGTTTCTGGTGAACCCGATGAGCGACCAGTACATCGCCGGGTTCGCGTTCCGTGATTTCGCCGTGCAACAGTTCCGGGCCACCGGCTCCATTCCCCAGTGGAATCCGTACCTGTTCGGTGGGATGCCGTTCGTGGCCGCGATGCATGGCGACATTTTCTATCCGACCTTCTGGTTGCGCCTCGTGCTCGGCACCGATACCGGGATGACGTGGGGCTTCATCAGCCACCTGTGGCTCGCCGGGTTCGGCACCTTCCTGTTCCTCCGCACGGTTGGCCTCGGGTTCGCACCGTCGCTCGTCGGCGCGTTCGCCTACCAGTTGGGCGGACCGATTGCCGCGTACGCCTCGCCGGGCCACGACGGCAAACTGTTCGTCAGCGCGCTGCTGCCGTACACGCTCATCCTGCTGACCATGGCAATGCGGGATGGCCGCCGCTGGGCATGGGGAATCCTGTCGCTCGTCGTCGGACTCGCCGTGCTGTCGCCCCATCCGCAACTGCTGCAGTATCACTTGCTGGTGGCCGGCGCGTGGGCGGTCATGCTGGCGTTCGGCACTCCGGGCATTGACCGCGCGCTCGGCGTCCGGCGCCTCGCGACAGCCCTGGGCGCGGTGGTGCTGGGACTCGCCATCGGCACCATCCAGTACCTGCCGCTCTCCGAGTACACGCCGTGGTCGCCGCGTGCCGGCGGCCGCGACTACGCGTACGCCACGTCGTACTCGTGGCCGCTCGAAGAACTCTTCAACACCTACCTGCCGCAGTTCACGGGCATGCTGAACAACTATTGGGGACGCAACGGCATTCACCTGCACAGTGAATACCTCGGCGCGTCGGTGCTGCTGCTCGCGCCCCTCGCGTTCGGCATCGGCGGAGAGGCGCGCCGCAGCTTCCGTCGCTTCTGGACGGGCACTGCCATCGTGTCACTGCTCTGGGCGCTCGGCGGCTCCACCCCCTTCTTCCAGATCGTCTACGCCATCGTGCCGGGGACCAAGTTCTTCCGCGCGCCCAGCACGATGATGTTCGTCTTCGCCTTCGCCATTGCGGTGCTGGCCGCCCTGGGGACCGAGCGTGTGCTCGCCGGCAAAGTGTCCGCGAAGTACGCCATCGGTTGGCTGGCTGGTGCCGCGGGCCTCGCGCTGATGGCAACCGCCGGTGCACTGACCGCCGTGGCGCAGGCACTGGTGCAGGACCCGCGCTACGCAGAACTCGTGGACGCCAACGCCCGCAACGTCACCGTGGGCGCGTGGCGCTCGTTCCTGTTCGTCACGCTGGCCGCGGCCGTCATCATCGGTCTGGCCCGCGGCAAGCTGACGGCGCGCCAGGCCGGCCTCGCACTGCCACTCATCATCGCCGCCGACCTCTGGAGCATCGAACGACACTACTGGATGTTCTCTCCGCCGGCCGCCAAGCTCTACGCGAGCGACGCGACGATCGACTACCTCAAGAAGCTGAAGGAGCCCACGCGCGTCGTCGCCCTTGGCGTGCCGCAGGGCAACGAGGTGGCGCCTCATGATCCACAGCTGCGCGGCGACGGCCTCATGGTACACGGCATCCGTTCCGTGACCGGCTATCACGGCAACGAGCTGGGACGGTACCAGAAGCTCGGCAAGGTCGAGGAAGGGTACAGCGCCGTGCTGAATCCTGCGTTCTGGCAGCTCATGAACGTGAACTACTTCCTCACGAACACCGACACGCTGCCGCTCGACGGCGCCGTGCGCGTCGCGGGACCGGTGGTCAACGCCGCCGGCACCAAGGTCTCTCTGTACAAGCTCGGCACCGATCAGCCGTTCGCGTGGGTGACGCCGGCCATCGCCAAGTATCCGGATGACGTCACGCTGCCTGCGGCGCAACAGCCGAACTTCCCGACGTACCAGGTGGCGATCATCGACACCTCAGCCTCGCTGACCACGCAGCCGCTGACGGCACTCCCCACGCCGCTCAACCTGTCGACGAGCACCACCGACTATCGGCCGGGGCACTTTACGGTCAAGCTCAGCGCGCCGGCCCCAGCAGGATCGGCCCTGGTTGCCTCGGAGAACTATTACCCGGGCTGGACGGCGACCATCGACGGCAAGGCGGCGACCGTGCTGCGCACCGACTACGTGCTGATGGGCGTGACACTCCCAGCCGGAGCCCAGTCGGTCGAGTTCACCTACGCCAACTCCACGTACCCCAAGGGACGCGTGGTGACATTCGTTGCGCTGGCCCTCAGCCTGCTGCTGGCGTTCGCCGGCTGGACGCTGGACCGCCGATCGGCACAGGTGACCCATGGCTGACAAGGCGCTGGTCATCGTCCCAACCTACAACGAACGCGAAAACATCGTCTCGTTGATCAGTGCGGTGCTCGAGAAGGACGCGCGCATCGAGGTGCTGGTGGTCGACGACAACTCACCGGATGGCACCGGCGACATGGTGGAGGCGCTTCGGAGCAAGGATTCTCGCGTCCACCTGCTGCGCCGTCCGGGCAAGATGGGGCTGGGCACCGCCTATCTCGACGGCTTCCGATGGGCGCTGGCCCGGGACTACGAATACATCTTCGAGATGGACGCGGACTTTTCACACGACCCACGCCACCTCCCGGAGTTTCTCGCCGCGGCCCAGGACTCCGACTTCGTGCTCGGCTCCAGATACCTTGATGGCCGGGTAACGGTCGTGAACTGGCCGATGAAACGGCTCCTGTTGAGCTATTGCGCCAACATTTATGCTCGACTCGTCACGGGGATGCACCTGTGGGACGGCACGGGCGGCTTCAAATGTTTTCATCGGCGGGTGCTCGAGGCTATCGACCTCGATGCGGTGCGGTCGAACGGCTACGCCTTCCAGATCGAGATGTCGTTCCGCGCCTTTCATAAGGGGTTCCGGGGCAAGGAAATCCCGATCACGTTCACCGATCGGACGGTCGGCGACAGCAAGATGAGCGGCCATATCGTGCGCGAGGCGATCTTCATGGTCTGGCGACTGCGCTGGTGGCACCTGACGGGGCGGCTATGACCATTCCGTCTGGGTACCCGTTCTACAAGATGTCTGGCTCGGGGAACGACTTTGTCTTCTTCGACATCAGATCCGGCGCAGACGGTGCCCACGTGTTCGACAATCCCGAGGCGGTCCGGCGGCTGTGTGCTACCGGAACCGGAATAGGCGCAGACGGGGTTGTATTTCTGCAAACTGATACATATCAATCATTTAGGATACGTTACTTCAACCGAGATGGGAGCCTTGGCGAGCTCTGCGGCAACGCATCGCTCTGCAGCGTCCGGTTGGCTCGCGAGCTGGGGATCATTGGCGATGGCCAGTGCCACTTCGAGACTGACGCCGGGGCCATGACCGGTCATTTCCGGGATGGGCTTCCCGAGATTGACCTGCAGCCGGTGCGCGAGCTGGCTGCCGATGCCGGCTTTTCGACCATTGCTGGCGAATTGCGCATCGGTTTTGCCGACACCGGAGTGCCGCATCTCGTTGTCCTGGTGGAAGATACCGCGTCGGTTGACGTGGTAGGCCGAGGACGGCCGCTCAGGTTGGATCCGCGTCTACGGGCCGGGGCCAATGTCAACTTCGTGGCGGCGGCTGGCCCAGGCGAGTTCGTGATCCGCACCTACGAACGCGGGGTGGAAGCCGAGACGCTCGCGTGCGGAACCGGGGCTGTCGCCACGGCCGCGCTACTGGAGGCGTGGGGGCTGACGGGGCAGGTCACGCGGCTCAGCACCAAGTCAGGCCGAGTTATGACCGTTACGCTGCGGCATGTGGACGGGCACGTCCTGCCGTCGTTGCGTGGGGAGGCCAAAGTGGTGTTTCAGGGCCACACGGCCGAGATCTAGGGCCAGGAGGTGGGGCTCAGGCGCATGCATTCCGATCTTTCCACATATTCCCACGATCTCTAGTTTACATAATACATATTATAGGTACTATTCTCTCCAGGCGAGTAACACCCGGCTACGAAAAAGGCGGCGGAGAACGAAGTCTCACGCCGCCCCGTCCCAAACTGCGGGACGCTTCCCTTGTCGCCCTGTTAGTTCTTGGCCGGAACAGCGGAGAGTTCACCCAAGCGAACCTTCGCTTCGCCAGACATCGGCGAATCGACCTTAGCCGCCAGCTCTTCCCAGATCTTTCGGGCGTCGTCCTTTTTGCCGGCGGAACCCAACGCGCGGGCCGCCTCGCCCTTCAGGTAGTCCTTCTCGCCGCTCAACGCCGCTTTGGCGATGGCCGTCTGGTAGTGCTCGGCGGCCTTGTCGAACTGCTGCTTCCCTTCGTAGCCGGCCGCCTTCAGCGACTCGATGCCCGAAGCAAAGGCCTTGGGCGCAGAAATGGCGTCCAGCACCTTGAGCCCGTCATCGAACTTGCCCTCATCGTATTTGGACTGCGCCAGGACCAGTGCGGCCTGCGCGCCGCCGGCGGTCCCGCTGTAGCGGACGGCCACCTTGTTCAGCTCGTCGGCCGCCTTGGGATCCTTCTGGCCATACAGGGAGATCGCGTCGTAGAACGCCTTCTCCGCCTGCGCGGACTTGCGCGCGTTGCTGGCCTGCCACAAAAAGCCGCCGCCGGCCAGGGCAGCCACGACAATGGCGCCAATGGTCAGTTGCTTGCGATAGAGCTGGACGGTGTCCAGCAGCGAGTCGGCATCAACGGCGATCGGCGGACGAGCCGCCTCTCCGGTCTTGGTCATCGGGCACGCGTGAGGCTGAGGTTCAGGGGCGCATCGAGGCGATGTGCTCCAATCGTACAATCTACAAGAGGGAGCGGCGTAGAGGCACCCCCGACGGGGGCCGTCCCTGCCCCATCCGAAGTACCCCCGGCCGGAATCGAACCGGCGACCTAGCGTTTAGGAAACGCTTGCTCTATCCAACTGAGCTACGGGGGCAACACCGGAAACTATCGAACCGGCGCGCTGGGGGCTACGCAGGGCCCGAGGGCCATTTTGTAGCGCAAATAGCCAGCACCCGTCACACGCGGTATCGTTCCCTCCTCCCCTTACCCACCCCGATGCGCCTTCGACTCCTGCTCCTCGTCCTGTTCGCCGCGCCCCTTGGCGCCCAGCAACCCGTCGCCGATCGCTACCGCGACGCGGCCAATCGCATCATTGATGCCGCCATGGCCGACACGTCGGTCGCCTGGAACCGACTGGCGGCATTCGTGGACTACAGTGGCCCCCGTTTGGCGGGCAGCGCCAACCTGGAGCGCGGCATCGACTGGCTGCTCGCCGAAATGAAGAAGGACGGACTGGCCAACGTGCGGGGTGAGCCGGCCATGGTCCCGCACTGGGTGCGCGGGCACGAGTCGGTCACCATGATGCTTCCCCGCGAGGCCGATGTGCCGATGCTCGGTCTGGGCGGATCCATTGGCACGCCGGCCAAAGGCATCACGGCGGAGGTGCTGGTGGTGAGCAGCTTCGAGGAGTTGACCAAGCGCGCCGCCGACGCCAAGGGGAAGATCGTGCTGTTCGACGTGCCCTTCACCGATTACGGCTCCACCGTCCGATACCGAGGGGCCGGCGCCGTCGCTGCGGCTCGCGTGGGGGCGTTGGCATCGCTCATCCGCGCGGTGGGACCCTACGGCATGCGCACCCCGCACACCGGTGGCATGGCCTATGATTCCACCGTCACGCGCATTCCGGCGGCGGCCATCGCCATGGAAGACGCGATGATGATGCACCGCATGCAGGACCGCGGCCACAAGGTCGTCGTCACGCTGCGCATGGAGGCCCAGACACTCCCCGATTCGCCGTCGCGCAACGCGATGGGCGAACTGCGCGGGCGCGAGAAGCCGCTGGAGATCGTCGCCATCGGTGGCCACAGCGACTCATGGGACGTCGGCACCGGCGCCATGGACGACGCGGGCGGCATCGTGGTGGCCTGGGAAGCGGTGAACCTGCTGAAGCGGCTCGGACTCACGCCCCGCCGCACCATTCGTGTCGTGGGCTGGGTGAATGAAGAGAACGGCACGCGCGGCGGGCTGGCCTACCGCGACGCACACCAGAACGAGCCGCACTCGCTGGCCATCGAGTCGGACGCCGGCGTCTTCACTCCCCTGGGCTTCGGCTTCTCCGGCAGCGACTCCGCCCGTGTGATCATCAAGCAGGTGGGGACGTTGCTGGAGCGCATCGGCGCCGGAAAGATCGGTGCGGCCGGCGGCGGCGCGGACATCGGCCCCATCGTGGCCACCGGCGTCCCGTCGATGAGCCTGGACGTCGACGGCAGCAAGTACTTCTGGTACCATCACACGCCGGCGGACACACCCGACAAGCTGAACCCGGTGGACATGCAGAAGTGCGTGGCCGCGTTTGCCGTGATGGCGTACATCATTGCGGACCTGCCGGAGATGCTGCCGAGGAAGTAGAAGACGGAGAACGCACGAGCGCTCTCCCTAGTACTCCACGATCGCGTCCACCGAGCTCCCCACCAGCACCTGCGCTCCGTGCAGGAAGGTGAGGTCGATGAGGAACGCGTACGCCACCACGATGCCGCCGACCTTTTCCACCAGGCGGCGCGTGGCGGCCGCGGTGCCACCAGTGGCCAGCACATCATCCACGACGAGGACGCGCGCGCCGGCCCGCAGCGCGTCCTCGTGCATCTCCAGCGCGTCGCTGCCGTACTCGAGCGCGTAGTCTTCGCGCACGCTGCGATGCGGCAGCTTGCCCGGTTTCCGCACGGGGACCAGCGACACGCCGAGCCGCTGCGCGACCGGTGCGCCGAACAAAAAGCCGCGACTCTCAATGGCCACCACGTGCGTAATGCCCATGGGACCGGCCACCTCGGCCATGCTGTTCGTCACGCGCGCAAACAGCGCGGCATCGGACAGCACCGGCGTGATGTCCTTGAACACGATGCCCGGCTTGGGAAAATCCGGAACGTCGCGGATGGTGTCCCGCACGGCGCGTGCAAGCGCCTCGCGGCCGGCCGGCGGTGGCGTGGTGATCATGGGGTGCCCTCGAGCATGCGGAAGCGTGGCAGGTGGTTCACGCCGACTCCCATCCGTGTTCGCCAACCAGTGGCACAAAGCGCACGGCGGAAAGTTCACGCTGGCTGAATGCGTCCCCTTGGCGCGTGATCTCCAGCAGTCGCTGGTCTTCCCGCCCGCCCACGGGGACGATCAAACGTCCGCCCTCCGCGAGTTGATCGCGCAGCGGCTGCGGCACCTCGGGCGATCCGGCGCTCACGAGAATGGCATCGTACGGGCCGTTCTCGGGCCAACCGCGCGTACCGTCCCCGCAGAGCAGCGACACGTTGCGCACGCCGCACGCGGTCATCGCGTCGCGGGCCGTCTCGAGCAGCGGGCGAATGCGCTCCACGGAGTACACGAATCGGCACAGGTGCGCCAGCAGCACCGTCTGGTAACCGGATCCGGTCCCGATTTCCAGCACCTTCTCGTCGCCCTTGAGCGCGAGCGTCTGCAGGTAGATGGCGTGCACCCACGGCTGGCTGATGGTCTGCCCGTTGCCGATGGGAAGTGACGTGTCTTCGTAGGCGCGATGCCGCACGCCCGACGGCACGAACTGGTGCCGCGGTGTCAGGTCGAGCGCGCGCAGCACGGAGAGGTCGCTGATCCCCTTGCCGCGCAGTTCCTCGATGAGACGCCGTCGCGCCGCGGTGAACTGCGGCGTTACAGGGGACGCCACCACTGCTCCGCGGTGTTCAGGATATCGGTGTTCGTCAGGTCCAGATGGAGCGGCGTGACCGATACATAGCCGTCGGCGATGGCCTGAAAGTCGGAATCCGCCGTCGACCCCTGCCACGACACCGACCCGCCGCCGATCCAGTAGATCGGACGCCCCCACGGGTCCTTCATCTTCGTCAGCGATTCCGAATAGACCCGGCGGCCTAGCCGGGTCAGCCGCACTCCCTTGACGGCGTCGGCGGCAATCGGCGGGATGTTGACGTTGAGCAGGGTCGACGCGGGAAAGGCCGGCAGCGACATCAGATGGCGCAGGATGCGCTCGATGGTGCTCACGTGCTCGTCGAGCAGGGCGTCGGCGCGCAGCACGCTGCCTGCGAACGAGAAGGCGACGGCCGGCACGCCGAGCGCCAGCCCTTCCATGGCCGCGGCGACCGTGCCCGAGTACAGCACGTCCTCGCCCATGTTCGGGCCGTGGTTCACGCCGCTCAGCACGAAGTCGGGACGCTCAGGCAGCAACGCCTCCAAGGCGAGCATCACGCAGTCGGTCGGCGTGCCATCCACCTGCCATCGCCGCTCGGAGATCTGCACCGGGCGCAGCGGGTGATGCATCGTCAGTGAGTGGCTGGTCGCGCTCTGCTCGCGGTCGGGGGCCACCACGTAGACCTCACCCAGCGGCGACGCCGCGCGTTCGAGCGCGGCGAGGCCGCGGGCGAGAATTCCATCATCGTTGCTCAGCAACAGTCGCATCAGCGGCTCATGGGGTCGCGCAGGAAGGCGAGCAGTTCGTTCAACTGCGCCTCCAGCGCGACGATGGTCTGGACGTCGAGCCCGGTGCGGGCTGCGGGGCGAACGCCACCGGCGCGCCGATGCTCGTCGATCTTCTGGCGGGCGCCGTCGATGGTGTACTTCTCGGTGTAGAGCAAATGCTTGACGAGCATCACCATCTCGACTTCGCGCCGCGAGTAGATGCGATTGCCGGATCGGTTCTTGACGGGGCTGAGCCCCTTGAACTGGCTTTCCCAATAACGCAGGACGTGCGGCTTCAGCTCGGTGAGCTCGCACACGTCGCCAATGGAAAAGAACTCCTTCACGGGTTCGGGACGGGCGCCAGCCATCAGTCACGCTCCCCGCGCAACTCACGCGACATCAGTTCCACCAGCGCCCAACGCGCCGGCTGCCGCTCGAACAGGACGCGATGCACCGCGCTGACGATGGGCATGTCGACCCCCTGACGTTCGGCCAGCGCCATGGCGCTCTCCGTCGTGACGATTCCTTCGGCCACCGTCTCGCGCCCCGCCAGCACTTCGGCGAGCGTGGCGCCCTTGCCAATCTCCAGCCCCACCTGGCGATTGCGGCTCAGCGCGCCCGTGCACGTGAGCACGAGGTCGCCGATCCCCGTCAGCCCGGCAAAGGTCTGCGGGTGCGCCCCCATGCCGGTGCCGAGCCGCATCATCTCGGCCAGTCCGCGCGTGATGAGCGCCGCGCGCGCGTTGAAGCCGAGGCCCAGTCCGTCGCTGATTCCCGTCGCCACCGCCATCACGTTCTTCAGTGCGCCGCCGAGTTCCACGCCGATCACATCGTCATGCGAATACACCCGGAAATGCGGCGCGCTGAACAGCGTCTGCGTGAGGGCCGCGGCTTCGACGCTGGTCGAGGCGGCCACGAGGGCCGTCGGGTGGCGCTGTGCGACCTCCGTGGCAAAGCTCGGACCGGAGAGCGCGACCACCGCGTGACCGCGCAGTTCCTGTTCCACCACGTCGGTCATCAGCGCGAAACTCCCGCGCTCAATCCCCTTGGTCGCCACGATCGCGGTGGCACCGGGCGCCACCCAGGCGCGCGCGTGCGACGCCACGTCACGCAACACATGCGACGGCGCGGCAAAGACCACCGCGTCAGCGCCGTCGAGTGCCTCGGCCTTGTCGGTCGTCCCCGTCAGCGCGCTGTTGAGTTCGATGCCGGGCAGGAAACGGGGATTCGCCCCCGAATGCGTGATGGCCTCGGCCACGTCGGGCTCCAGGCACCAGATCGTCGTCTGATGGCCGTTGTCTGCCAACAGGCTGGCCAGCGCGGTCCCCCACGCACCGGCGCCCAGCACCGCGCACTTCATCTGGCCTCCGTCGATCTGGAACGTCCAAAACGATGCTCCGTCCCCTGCCGCAGGCGCGTGATGTTGGCGCGATGGGTCCAGAAGACGAACAGCCCGACCAGCGTGGCGATGATCGTGACCGGGGACAACGGGCCGCGCATCGCCACCAAGGCAACGGGAAGAACGACCGCCGCGGTCAGCGATGCCGCCGACACGTACCCCGTGCGCCAGAGCACCAGCACGAAGACCACGAGCGCGAGTGCGAGCTGGACCGGCGCGAGCGCGGCAAAGATTCCCGCCGCCGTCGCCACCCCCTTGCCCCCGCCCTTCCACAACAGAAAGACCGGCTTCGCATGACCGGCGATGGCCGCCACCCCGAAGGCCAGCGCCCACCACAGCGCGCGATCGGTATGCAGATCCGCGGCGGGCAATATCGCCGCGGGCAGCAACGCGGCGGGGAGCGCGCCCTTCAGCATATCGAACAGAAAGACCACCGCAGCCACCTTGGCCCCGAGCGTGCGATACACATTGGTGGCCCCGAGATTGCCCGAGCCCACCGTGCGCAGGTCGATGCCCTTGACCACACGCCCCGCCACGTACGCCGCCGGAATCGAACCCGACGCGTAGGCAAGCGCGAGCGCGGCGGCCGCGTTCATTCCTTGGACGTCCCGCTCTTGCGGCGCAGGACGATGCGCAGCGGATTGCCGGTGAACCCCCAGAACTCACGGAACCCGTTATGCAGGTAGCGCACATAATGCTCCTGCAGGATGTCCGGGTTGTTGCCGAAGATCGCGATGGTCGGCGGGGCCGTCTCCACCTGCGTGGCGTAGTTCAGCTTGATCTCGATGCCCGCAGCCTGCGGCGGCTGCCGGCGCGCCAGCAACTCCTGGAGCGCGTCATTCACCTGCGAGGTGGAGATGCGCTTGTGCCGCTCTTCATCCACGTGGAGGATGAGATCGAGCACCTTGGTCACGCGCTGGCCCGTGAGCGCCGACGTGAAGATGAACGGGATGAAGCCGAGAAACGGCGCCTTTTCGATGCATTCCTTCTGGAACTTGGCGGCGGTCTTGTCGTCCTTCTCCTTCAAGTCCCACTTGTTCACGATCATGATGACGGCGCGCCCCGTCTCCCACGCCAGGTTCGCGATCTTCAGGTCCTGGTTGTGGAGCCCTTCCACCGCATCGATGAGCAGAATACAGATGTCGGCGCGGTCGATGGCGCGTCGTGACCGCAGCGAGGAATAGAACTCGATGCCGTCATCCACCCGCGCCTGACGCCGCAAACCGGCGGTGTCCACGAAGATGATGTCGCGCCCGTGGTACGTGAACGGCGTGTCGATGGCGTCGCGCGTCGTGCCGGCCACCTCTGAGACCACCAATCGTTCCTCGCCGAGGAGCCGATTGACGAAGCTCGACTTGCCCACGTTGGGGCGGCCGATGACCGCCACCCGCAGGGCCGTCGACTCCTCATCGTCCGTGAACTCGGGAATCTTCTTGACGATGGCGTCCAGCAGGTCGCCGGAGTTCTTGCCGTTGGTGGCCGATACCGGCTGCGGCTCGCCTGCGCCCAGGCGGTAGAACTCGTAGTAGTCCGTCTCGTTCGGATCGTCCACCTTGTTGGCGACCACCAGCCACGGCTTGCCCGAGGTGCGCAACAGGTCGGCAATGCGCGCGTCGCTGGGATGCACGCCCACCTTGGCGTCGAGCACGAAGAGCAGGAGATCCGCTTCTTCGATGGCCTGGCCCACCTGCCGGCGGATCTCGATGTCCATGGGAAGGTTCGAGTCCTCGGTGAGGCCGCCGGTATCGACCAGCCAGAACTTGCGGCCGGCCCATTCGGCCATGGCGAAGTGGCGGTCGCGCGTCGTGCCCGGCTCCTCGCTGACGATGGCCTCGTTGTGCCCGATGATGCGGTTGAACAGCGCCGACTTGCCCACGTTGGGACGGCCGACGAATGCGACGACTGGGATGTTCACGACTGGTCTCCGGCGACGGCGGCCACCGGCTGACCTTCCAGCTCGAGCACGTCGATGAAATCGTAGGATGGATAGACGGGCATTGGCAACCGCTCGCGCAGTACCTCGAATTGCTCGTCATCGAGGAAGAGGCCATCCTCGTTGATGCACTCGGCGGGAATGAGCGCGAAGTCGAATCCCTCGCGCCCCGCGAGCGTACGTTCGATGTCGGCACCCACCAGCAGGCCGGCCGTGGTGACCGTCGGACCGAACAGCGAGTTGGTGCTGGACAACAGTTCAAAATGCGCGCCGGTGGTGGCCGCGATGGTCTCGAGCAGCGCCGGCATGTGCGGAGCCATCGAGGTGCCGGTGACGACGGCGATGCGCTTGCCATCCAGGCGCGGCAACCGGTCGAGCCCCGTGGCCACGCGATGACGCAGCATCGTCATGGACCCTACCCCGTTCTCGATTTGCGAGAAGTCCCCGTAGTGCTCAAAGGACGGCAGCTCGCGGCCGGACAACAGGTACAACTCGTCCGAGCCGTAGACCCAGGGGAAACCACGTTCGCGCAGCCCACGGTCGGCCCAGCGCGCCGTGACGTCCACCAGGTCGCTCGACGCCTGCACGTTCATCGACTTGCCGGTGTACAGGTGCGAGAACTGGGTCAGTCCCACCGGTACGAGGGCCACGGACAGGCAGGCGTCACCAAAATCCCACAGGTCGGAAAGCGACTGTTCGAGGACGTCCCCATCGTTGAGGCCCGGCACCACGACCATCTGGCCGTGGAACTGGATGCCGCCCTCGACGAGGCGCGTCAGCTGCGCCAGGATGTCGGGCACGCGGGGATTGTTGAGCAGCACTTTACGCGCTTCCCAGGGCGTGGCGTGCACCGAGACGTACAGCGGGGACAGGCGATACTCGATGACCCGGGCCTCGTCCTTGTCCTTCATGTTCGACAACGTGGCGAAATTGCCGTACGCAAACGACAGCCGGTAATCGTCGTCCCGGATGTAGAGGTTCTTGCGGAGGCCCTTGGGGAGCCCTTCGATGAAACAGAACTCGCACCGGTTGGCGCAGCGGCGCACCGTCGGGGGTTCGAGTTCCACTCCCATCGACTCCCCTTCCGGGCGCTCGATCTCGTAGATGACCGTGTCGCCGTCTGGAAGCCGGGCCTCCACCTCCAGCACGTCGTCGGCCGTCAGGAACTCCCAGTCCAGGAAATCGGCGAGCGCGCGGCCATTGACGGAGATCAACTCCGTCCCGGCGACGATGCCAAGTTCCTCAGCAATGCTGTCTGGATGTACCCGTGCCACACGAACCATGCGATCCTCGGAAGCGAACGGGGAAAGGAGGAGTGGTCCCCCTTTCCCCGCCGATGTAGCGCCCGTGAGAACGCCTAAAGCAACTTAGCAACCGAGAGGCCGGAAGTCAATCGGTACTAATGACTTCCGCCACTCACTCACCGCATCGAATAGCGCCAGGCAACCACGCCGGCCACCGAGATGTTCGAGGAAAACGCGTGTGCTCCCTTGGCCGCCACCTGCTCCGCTTTCACCTCGACCACTCCCAGGGGTGCACCGGTCTTGTCGAGCAGCTCAAACTGGACCGTGAAGCTCGCGGGAGCCGTCCCCAGGTTCTCCACGGATCCGGCGAGCGTCACCTGGTTGTCTCGAGCGACGACGAACTGGGTCACCGTGACCCGGGCCGGCAGTTTCGCGGACCGATCGACGTACGCGATTACCGAATCCTGGCACATCTTCCTCACGGAGGCGTCGGTCGCCAGCTTGCCGCGCTCCTGCCAGACGGCCCCCGCCAGCTTGAGCACATCCGGGTTCAACGGATCGAGCGCACGCAGCCGTTCGACCACACCGGACATCTGGTCGGGCTGGTGCAGGGCCATGAACACGTTGGCCGTATTGAACAGCGCATCGCGATGCCACGGATTCATCTGCAAACCCGCCGCGTACAGCTTGGCCGCGTCGTCGAATTTCTTGCCATTGGCCTGCACCACACCGGCCTCGAACAGCTGGATGGCAGTGTACTTGCCGGCGTTCGCCATCATGTCGGCATAGATGCCGGCCACCGAGGCGGTGTCCCCCGCGTCCTGCAATGCCCGCGCATAGGCGGCCCGGGCCGTTGCAGCGTTCTCTCCGGTTGGCGCGAGGTCCAGATAACCCTGGAACAGTTGGGCGGCCCGGCGCAGCCCCGCGTTGCGCGCGTCCCCGCCCTGCTTCAGCGCCTGGTCGCGGGTGAGGACGGCGAGATTGAACGAGGAGTTGGACAGCACCTGATTGGCTGCGCCGATTTGCGGCGCATGCGCATTCACCTGCAGTGCGTAGTTGGCGTACGTGATGGCCGAGTCATAGGACTTGGCATTGTAGAAGTTGATCGACGCGTTCAGCACC
>CANNKR010000036.1 GCA_947504615.1 Gemmatimonadota bacterium
CGTTGCGAGCCTCGCTCTCGACGCCCGACTCGAATCGCGTCTCGGACAGCGACATCTGGAGCTACCTCATTACCGGCGGTCCAAGCAACGAGATCCTGGGGCGCAGCGGCGGCGGCGTGTCTACCACGGCCGGGCGCGTGGCCGTTTCGTCACTTGGCAGCGTCATTGGCAGCAAGGTGTCCGGCGGGTTGTGCGACGACGCCCAGTTCTCCACGGCGAGCCTCGACCAATACACCAAGGGCAACGTCGGCAGCAGCCTGTTGAGCGGCTCGCGGTTCAACTGCGCCAAGCAACTCGGTGAGCGGATCTTCTTCCGCATCGACGCCGGGCTCTGCAGCATCGTGCAGCTGACGGGCCAGGGCGGAACGGCCAGCATGTTCGATGCGCTGGGCTTCAAGTTCGATTACCGGTTCAATCACGGCGTCACCACGTCGGCGGGTATGGATCCGTCGACCAACGCGGCGCAGTGCACGCGCGACGCGGTGGTGCGCGGCTTCGCGCCAACGCCGCGACAAGTCGGCATCGACCTCTTCCGCGCTTGGCAGTTCTAGTGTCGCGCGTCGCGCTGATCGTGAACCCGGCGGCCCGCCGCGCCACCGGCACCGAGCCGTCGGTGCTGCGGGCGTTTCACGCCGCGGGGATGGCGCCGACGGTCGAGTACACGCGTTCGGCGGGGGATGGCGTGCGCGCTGCCCGTGACCTCGCGGCAACGCACGACCGGTTCTTCGTGCTTGGTGGCGACGGCACCGTGATGGAGGCCGCGACGGGGCTGGCCGACGCCGGGTCGGACGCATTCATCGGGATTCTTCCGGGCGGCACCGGCAATCAGCTGGCGCGCGCGCTGTCCATTCCGCTCAGCCCGAGGCGGGCAGTGCGCGCCCTGCTGGCTGGCGACGAGCGCCGCGTCGACCTGGCCGTGCTGAACGGGCGTCGACGCGTGGGCATCGGGGCGGGGGTGGGGTTGGATGCGGCCATGACCGCCGGCGCGCAGGGTCGCCTGAAGCGGTGGCTCGGGGTGGCCTCGTATCTCGTGAGCGCCACCCGCGAGGCCATGCATCCGCGCCGGTTCGCTGTGCGCGCCGAAGTCGACGGGCGGGTGATCGAACGCGAAGGGAGCGTGGCGATGGTGCTCAACCTGGGATGCATCTTCAATGGACTGCTTGAAGTTGCCCCCGGCGTGTCGCTGGTCGACGGGATGCTCGATCTGGTCATCGTCGATGCGCGCTCGTTGGGTGACGCCCTCGCCTTCTCGGCACTCGAGATGTTCCTGCGCCGACGTCGCGCCGATCCGCGATGGACGTTCGCGAAGGGACGTCACGTCAGCATTCAGGCGCTCGATGAGACGATTCCGCGTCAGGCCGACGGCGACCTCATTGATGATCGGCAACTCTCGCTGGTGGTCGCACCCGGCGTTGGTCGCCTCCTGGTCCCTCGCGGAGTTCGTATCATATAGAGGTGGGCGGGGCATTTCGTCCCTGTGTGACCCCCCCCTGTCCAGCATCCACGGAATGCTGTATAGATTATGGACAGCTGACGGGCACTGTAAACTCTCGAGTCACTGACCAAAGTCCTATCGTGGCAGACCCAATCGCGTTCGGGCATGCGAGCTCTCAGGCGCTCGACGATCGGCTGCGCAGCATGTTGCGCGAGTTGCCGCGCGAGCACGCGGGACTGCTCGAGGCGTTGCTTCAGGAACGTGACATGCTCGTCTCGGTTGCCGAACGCCGGGCCGAACGGGTACAGCGGCTCCACGAGGCGAGTTCGGCGCTGCTTCGCACGCTCGACCGCGACGAGCTGGAACTGGAAGTCGCGCGTCAGTTGATACGCCTCGTGCAGGCGGACGGTGTGGTGGTGGCGCACCCGGCGGGGACCACGGGTGACGCGCCCGTGCCGACCGTGCACCTGAACGTGCGGGGTGACGCCCGCCTGGACAGCGTCGAGGTACTGGCACCGGCGTTTGCGGAGCTCATCCGCACGGGGTGCCCCGTGCGCATCGCCGACCGTCCGGAGTGTCCTGGCTCGGTCATGGCGGTGCCGGTCATGCACGGTTTCCGCCTGATCGGGATGGTCGGTGCGTACTCCAAGCTGGCGGCGAGCTTCGGCGACGAGGACTTCGACGCGATGTCGACGCTGGGTGCGCATGCGGCAACGGCCCTGATGAATGCCGCACTCTACGCGCAGAGCGAGCGGGAGCGCCGGCAGAGCGAGGCGCTGGCCTCGTTGGCGCGGGCGCTGGGCACCGCCAGTCGCCCGCACGAAGTGCTGCGTCTGGCGCTGCGGCACGCCATCGCGCTGTTCGGCGTCGAGGGAGCGGACATTGCGCTGAAGCGGGATGAGTTCCTCCAGGTCGTGGCGGCCGACGGGAGCGCGCGTGCGCTGCAGGGCATGTTCCTGCCGATTGACGCGTCGGTGTCCGGGCGGGCGGTGCGCGAGGCACGGCCGGTCATCGTCAATGACGCCGAGCGGGATCCCGACGGCTTCGCCCCGACGCGCCGCATTGTCGCCGTGCGCAACGGCCTGGTGGCGCCGATGATGTCGTCGGGCGACGTGGTCGGCGTGATCAGCGTGACGAATCGCGACCGGCCCTTTGATGCCGAGGACGCGCGAATGCTGCAGCAGTTCGCGGCGCAGGTGTCGGTGGCCATTGTGAACGCGCGGCTGTACGAGGAGGCCGCCGAAGCCCAGCGCGAGATCACCGCGGCGTTCGAGGCGATCGGCGGCGGCATCGTGGTGCTCGACGCCGACGCGCGCATCGTGCGGTGCAACGCGCGGTTTCTTGCCATGTCGGGCGAGCCCGGTGTCGACGGGATGCGCGGACGCGACTTCTACGACGCCGTGCTGCACGAGGCGCGTGAACTCAGCGAAGAGTGCGTCGTCGGTCAGGCGATCCTGCTGGGCAAGGTGGCGCGCGCGCAACTGCGAGCGACGCGGAGTGGCCGCGTGTTTGAGGTCGTCGCGGCGCCGCACCCGGCCGGGGGGGCGGTGGTGTCGCTGGATGACGTGACCGATGTGCTGGCGCTGGCGGAGCGCCACCGGCTGGTGGTGGACAACACCACCGATGCCATCCTCATCACGTCGTCCGAGGGGGAGATCGAGTTCGCGAACGGGGCGGCCCACCGGTTGTTTGGCGCGGACGCGGTGCTGGTTGGCGAACGCCTCGCCGGCCTGGTGCCGGCGAGCGAGGCTACCGTGTGGGCGGAGGCCATCGGGCGGTCGCGGCGCGGGGAACCCGCTCGGCTGGACGGGATCGTCCAGCGCGTGCCGGCAGAACAGCGTCAGGTGTCGGTGAGCGTCGCCCCGCTCGTGGACGAAAGCCGGGTCAGTCATCTGGTCATCTCGTTGCGCGACGTCACCGACGAGGCCCGGTCGCGCGACGAAATGCTGGCCGCGAACGCGCGCTACCGCGACCTCGTGGAAATGGCGGCCGATTCCATCGTCACGCTCGATATCAAGGGCGTATACACCTCGGTCAACCCGGCGACCGAACTGCTGACCGGGTATGGGCGCGACGCCATTGTCGGGCGCTCGTATGTCGCATTTCTGGAGCCAGCAGAGTCGAGGGATGTCGAGGCTGCATTTGCTGCCGCGTGCCTGGGCGAGATGCGGCGCTTTGAGTGGCACTTCCAGCGCGCCGATGGCGAACGACGGCTCATTGCAACGGCCCTGTCGCCGATGCGCCGCGCGGGGGTGGTGGTGGGCGTGCTGGCGGTGGCGCGGGACGTGAGCGAGGAGCGGGAGCAGGCGGCCGCGCTCGTGCGCGCCGAGGCCCGCTACACGCGCCTCGTCGAAGCGGCGGAAGACGCCATCGCCTGCGTCGACGAGGAAGGCAACTTCACCGCCGTGAACCGTGCGATCGAGGTCGTCCTCGGCGTGCCGCGCGAGCAAATGCTCGGCCGGCATTTCACCGATGTCATCGGGGTGGACGATCGACCGGCCATGTGGAAGGCGTTCGTGGCCTCGCTGGACGGTGCACGCGAGCGCCACACCATCCGCTTCACCCGGCCAGACGGGGTCGAAGGGTACGCGACTATCGTGACCGCGCCGATCACCGAGAGTGGTCGGGTCACGGGCGTGCTTGGCATTGCGCGCGACGTCACGGAAGAACGGCTCCTGCTCGATCAGGCCATCCGCCAGGACAAGATGGCGGCCATGGGCGAGCTGGTGGGCGGCGTGGCGCACGAGGTGAACTCCCCGCTCACGAGCATCCTCGCCTACGCGCAGGTGCTCGAACGCGGTGGGCTCGCGGACGACGAGCGCGCACGTGCCGTCGAGACCATCGGGCGCGAAGCCACGCGTGCCGCGCGCATCGTGAGCAAGCTGCTGGCCTTCGCCCGTCAGGGGCGCCCCGAGCGGTTGCCGAGCGACATCAACCAGGTGTTGCGCGACACGCTCGATCTCCGGCGCTACGCGCTGCGCATGCAGCAGATCAAGCTGGCCGTCTCGCTGGCCGTCGATGTGCCGCCGGTCCACGTCGATCCCTTCCAGTTGCAGCAGGTGTTCATCAACCTGCTGGCCAATGCCGAACAGGCGGTGGCCCATCAGGAGGGGGAACGACGCATCAGCGTGTCCACCGAGGTGCGGGGCGCCGGACTGGTCACCACGATCAGCGACAACGGGCCGGGCATCTCGGCCGACACGTTGCCGCACATCTTCAATCCGTTCTTCACCACCAAGCCGCGCGGAGCGGGGACCGGCCTCGGCCTGTCCATCTCCGATGGAATCGTCCGCGAACATCGTGGCGCACTGCGGGTCCGGTCGGAGCCGGGCCAGGGTGCGACCTTCGAAGTGGAACTGCCGCTCCAACCCGACGCCAACTGACCGATGGCCAGCATCCTCATTATCGATGACGAAGTCGCGATCGCCGCGGCGTTCGCCATGTTCTTCCGCCACGAAGGCCAGCACGTCGTGTATGAAGCCCACACGGGCGGCGACGGCGTGGACGCCTACTGGCGCCTGCGGCCCGACCTCGTGCTGCTCGACGTGCGGCTTCCCGACATGACGGGTTTTGACGTCCTCGCGAAGATCCACGACGACGATCCCGTCGTCATCATGATCACCGCCTACGGCGACGTGTCGATGGCGGTGGATGCGCTGCACAAGGGGGCCGAGAACTTCCTGACGAAGCCGGTGGACCTGAGCCACCTGTCCGCCGCGGTCGACCGTGCGCTGGAGAAGTCGCTGCTGCGGCGCATGAACCGGTACCTGTCCGAGAAGCGCGAGGCCGCCCCGCCGGTGGTGTTCGGCACGTCGGTCGCCATGGTCGATCTCGCCGAGCAGGTTGCCCTGCTGGCGCACAGCGATCGCACCACGGGGCTGGTGATTGGCGAACGCGGGTCGGGCAAGGGGCGCGTCGCCGAGCTGATCCACCGGCAGAGTCCGCGAGCGACCAAGCCGTTCGTGGAAGTCAACTGCGCCGCGCTGACCGCGGAATCGCTGGACATCGAGTTGTTCGGCGAGGAAGGATCGGGGGGCAAGCCGGCCAAGCTGGGACTGTTCGAGATCGCCGATGGCGGGACGCTGTTCCTCGACGAGATCGGCGAGCTGTCGCCGCAACTGCAGCCCAAACTCCTGCGGGCACTCGAGGGCAAGGGCTTCCGTCGGCACGGTGGGACGGTGGAAATCGTGCCGAACACGCGCGTCATTGCCGCCACCAGCCGCGACCTCGGCGAGGAAGTGGCGGCCGGCCGGTTCCGCGAGGACCTGTTCTACCGCCTGTCGGTGATGCCGATCCGGCTCGTGCCGTTGCGCGAGCGGTCGCGTGAGGACGTGCTGGAACTGCTGCGCCAGGCGATGGAGGAACTGGCCGCGATGCTGCCGGGCTCCCCGACCCTGCTGTCCGACGAGGTGCTCGAGGCGCTCCTGCGTTATGGATGGCCGGGCAACATTCGCGAACTGCGCAACACGCTCGAGCGCGCCATGCTCATGGCGCGCGGGATGGGACGGATCGAAGCGCGCCACCTGGCCCGCGAAATCACCACGGCCAGCGGCGCGGACGTGGCGCACCACACCCCGCGGACCCTGGCCGATGTGGAGAAGGCGCACATCGACCGCACGCTGAAGGCGCACCACTTCAATCGCACGCACGCCGCCCGCGAACTGGGCATTGCGCGCGCCACGCTGATCAAGAAGATCCGGGAATACGAACTCGCTGAACACCCTCGCGGTCGCGGGTAAGGAGCCAGACGCATGACGGAACGCGATGCCATGCAGTGCCGCGCGTGCGGGCGCGAAGAGCGCGCGTCGGAGGGATATCCCTGCCAGGAGTGCGGCACCTTCCTCTGCAACATGTGTGAGATGCGCGGCGTCGTCCGCTGCCGTGCCTGCGCCGCCAAGGGACCGCCGCGTGCTGGTGATCCGGTGCCGGACGCTCCATGAGCAGCGCGGACCTGCGTCGCTTCGGAGTGGCGGTCGGTCACGCCACCGATGTGGCGGGAGCGACCGGCTGCACGGTGGTGCGCGGCGAGCACGGACCCCTGCGCGGCGCGTGCGCCGTGTTTGGGCGGGCCACCGGCACACGGGAGCTTGCCCTGCTGGAGCCGGGGCACCTGGTGGATCGCGTGGATGCCATCCTGATGAGCGGCGGCTCGGCCTACGGGTTGTCGGCGGCGGATGGGGTGATGCGCTGGATGGAAGAGCGCGGTCGCGGCTTTCCTGTTGGGGCCGGCGTGGTCCCCATCGTGCCGGGGGCGGTGCTCTTCGACCTGCTGCCGCTGGGACGCTTCGATGCGCGTCCCACGCCGCAGATGGGATACGACGCGTGCGCCGCGGCGGTGACGCACGACATCGCGGAAGGGAGCGTGGGCGCCGGCACCGGACTGACGGTGGGCAAGGTCCTTGGGGCCACGGGCGCCATGAAGGGCGGCATCGGCGTCGCGACCGTGGAAGCCAATGGCGCCGCTGCCGGCGCCATTGCCGCGGTCAATGCCTTTGGTGACGTGTGCGATGCCGCGGGACAGGTGATCGCCGGCGCACGGCGCGACGGTGCCTTCGCGGGGACGGAGCGTGTGCTGGCCGAGCGCGGCCTGGCGGGCGCATTTGGCGAAGGGCACAACACCACCATCGCGGTCGTCATCGTGGATGGCGTGCTCGACGCGCTGGCGTTGCGCGGCGTCGCCCGCGCGGCAGGGGCCGCGTTGCACCGCCGCGTGCGGCCGGCGGGGTCACTGGTCGACGGCGACGTGATCTTCGCCCTGTGTCCCCTGTCAGGGGAGGCGGCCGATCCGGTGCGTGCGGAAATGCTGGCGGTGCTGGCCCTCGAGCAGGCGATCGAGCGCGCCGTGCGCGCAGCGGTCGGACGCGACGGGGTCGCCGGGCTCGCCGGCTAGGAGAACAGCCCGCCGACGGCCATCGGCGCCACGGCGCCGCCGATGTGCACGTGCAGCGTCACTTCGGCCTCGACCTCGTTGTCGAGTTCCACGCGCATCACGTGCAGCCCGCCCTCGCTGATCGGGAGATCGATGGCGGCGATGACGGGAATGTCCACCTCCGTCGTTCCCGGCGGCGGCGCGTGCACTTCCACCTCGCCGCTGGATGACCAGATCTCCTCGCCGCCGGGGCTCATCCACGCGAACGAGAGGGCGTGCATGCCGGCGTCTTCGGGGCTGGCCTTCAACCGGACGACGAGAGTGGCACGCGGGTGCACGGCGGGGACGCCGCCCACGTGCAGGGCGTCAAAGACGCCGAGGACATTCAGCTTGCCTTCCTGCGAGAGGTTGGCGGCGTCAGCGAAGAGGGCAAAGGAGCAGTACATGCGGGGAAGATACGACCCATGCACCGAACCGGCGAGCGGTCCCGTCCCGGTCACCGCCGGGACCGGCCTCCATTAGGTTTGACACGATGCATCCTCCGCGCCCACTTCTCCTCCTCGGCACCGTCGCGCTGATCCTGTCGGCGTGCTCGGCCCCTGCGCCACGGCACGGGGCCGCACTCGACCCGCCGGTGCCACGCCCGTCGTTCACGCTGACGAGCACGGACGGCACGCCATACGACTTTGCGCGCGCCACCCGCGGGCGCCTGACGTTCCTCTTTTTCGGCTACACCAACTGCCCCGACATCTGCCCGGTGACCGTGGCCAACGTGGCGGCGGTGCTGCACAAGTTGCCGTTCGAGGACCAGCAGCGGGCGACGTTCGTGTTCGTCACCACCGACCCGGCCCGCGACACGCTGCCGGCGTTGCGCGCGTGGCTGGATCATTTCGACAAGGGCTTCGTGGGACTGCGCGGTGACATCACGCAGGTCGACAGCCTGATGGGAATGCTCGGCATTCCCCCGTCCATCCGCGGGCCGGCCACCGGACCGAAGGGGCAGTACGAGGTGGGACACGCCGCGGCGGTCCTCGTCTTCACTGCCGATAATCTGGCGCACGTGCTGTATCCCTTCGGCACCCGACAGATTGACTGGGCCGAAGACATTCCGCGCCTGCTCAAGGTGCGGGCCCGATGACACGCGGGCTCGACTACGCCTGCGTCGACACGGCCGTCGCGCCGCGTCAGGAGAAATAGCCATGCAATGGTGGTGTTCCGCCTCGGGCAAGCCGTGGACGTGGGAGCCCCAGTTCTATCCCGGGGTCTGGCTGGCGATGATCGTGCTCATCGTCGCGTTCGGCATCCTGGCGCGTCGCGGACGCGCGCTGGGCGAATCGCGGCTGGTCTTCTGGAGCGGGTGGACTGCGGTGGGACTGGTG
Organism: Gemmatimonadota bacterium; assembly: GCA_947504615.1. Lineage (GTDB taxonomy): Bacteria > Gemmatimonadota > Gemmatimonadetes > Gemmatimonadales > Gemmatimonadaceae > PNKL01. Next base: position 8,684 of record CANNKR010000036.1, read on the forward strand.
TGGCAGTCGCTTGACTGGCCACTGGGCCCGTTGGCGGCCGGCTATCTGGCCAGTGCGCATGCCCTGCAGTTTCTGACGCTCGCGCTGGTCGCGCCGCCGCTGATCCTCCTGGCCACGCGCAAGCCGCTGGCCGCCGCGGTGCCCACGGCGGGGCGGGGACGCGCGGTGGCGATGTTCCTGACGCAACCGATCATCGCCGGCGTGCTCTTCAACCTCGTGACCATCGCGACGCACGTCCCCGGGGTGGTCGACACCCTGATGCCGACGCAACTCGGCGCCTTTGCCATCGACCTGCTCTGGTTCTCGGGCGGCATCGTGCTCTGGTGGCCGCTGGTGGTGCCCGCGCCGTCGCGTGCCTGGTTCGGGGCACCGGTGCGCATGCTCTATCTGTTCTTCGCCACGCTGGTGCACACCGGTATCGCCATGGTGATGCTGGTGCGCGAGTTCCCGATGTACGGCATCTACGAACTGGCGCCGCCGTGGGAAGTCTGGACGCCGATCGAGGACCAGCATCTCGCCGGTGGCGTGATGGAGCTGGCCGGGGCGGCGGTCATCTTCGGCATCATCACGGTCATGTTCTTCCGCTGGACCGGCGGCGTGGCCGGGGACAATGCGCCCAAGGCCCCGCCGAGGGATTAGTTTTCCCCGGATGCCCAGCTCCGCCTCGCACACCACCCACGCCCATCACCGGGTGTGGGTCACCGACCTGCTTCTCCTGCTGATGGCGACCATCTGGGGCGTGAACTTCTCGGTCGTGAAGTTCGGCACCCAGTCGCTGGATCCCCTTGCCTTCAACGGCATCCGGGTGCTGATCGCCGCCGCGCTGCTGATGGGGATCATCTGGGCGCGCGGCCTGCCGCTGCCGCCGCGTCGCCAGACGCTGATGTTGCTGGGCCTCGGCGTGCTCGGCAACGGGGTGTACCAGGTCTTCTTCGTCGAGGGCATCACGCGGACGCGCGCGGGCAACGCGTCACTCGTGATGGCGGCCGGGCCGGCGCTGATCGCGTTGCTCGGGCGGTTCTACGGCGTGGAGAAGGTGAACGGGCGCGGCTACGTGGGCATCGCGCTCTCCATCCTGGGCATCGGCATCGTGATGAGCGGCACGGCCGCCGCCAAGGTGGGCGACGCCTCGGTGATCGGGGACCTGCTCATCTTTGGCGGGGCGGTCACGTGGGCCGTCTACACGGTGCTGCTCAAGCCGCTCACGCACGAGGTGGACGGGATTCAGGTGTCGGCGCTGACGATGCTTGGCGGGGCGGTGCCGCTGCTCGCGGTGGCGTCGCCGGCGATTGCCCGCACCACGTGGACGGCGCTGCCGGTTTCGACCTGGCTCGCCATCGGCTACAGCGGGACGTTTGCACTCGTCATTGCCTATCTCATCTGGTATCGCGGCATCAAGCTCATCGGCCCGACGCGCACGGCGATGTACGGCAACCTGCAGCCGATCATCGCGGTGCTGGTGGCCTGGGCGGTGCTTGGCGAAGTGCCGACCGCGGCGCAGGGTGCCGGCGCGGCCGCGGTGATGGCCGGCCTGCTGCTGACACGCTCATGATGACCGTCGTCCTGTTCGACATCGACGGCACCATCCTCGCCAGCGGCGGCGTGGGGCGCCGCGCGTTCGAGGGGGCGCTGGAGGCGCGCATCGGCGTGCGTGGCGCCGCCGAGTATCGCTACGACGGCAAGACCGACCGGCAGATCGGTCGTGACCTCATGCGCTTGGCGGGGCACGCCGACGCGGACATCGACGCGATGCTCGACGGGATCATCGCAGACTACCTGATCCGCCTGCAGGGCGAGATCGATCGCGGCGTCGCCGGCGTGCGCGTGCATGCGGGGATCCTCGATCTGCTCGATGCGCTCGAGGCGCGCGACGATGTGCTGCTGGGTCTGCTCACGGGCAACGTGGCAGATGGCGCCTCGCTCAAGCTGCGCGCGGCGGGGATCGCGCCGGAACGCTTTCGCGTGGGGGCGTTCGGGTCGGATCATGAGCACCGTCCGGAGCTCCCGGCCATCGCGCAGGCGCGGGCGTCGGCGCTGCTGGGCCACGACGTGGCGGGGCGATCGGTGGTGATCATCGGCGACACGCCGGCCGACGTGCAGTGTGGGCGCGGTATCGGCGCGCGTGCGGTGGCAGTGGCCACCGGGCACTTCACGGTGGAACAACTTGCGGAGCATGATCCGTTTGCCGTCTTTCAGGATCTGTCCGACACCAAGGCGGCGGTGGGCGCCATCTGCGATGCGTGAAGTCGAACTCAAGGGGATCGTGGCCGACCCCGTGGCGCTGCGGGCGCGGTTGCTCGCGGCGGGCGCGCGCGAGGTATTCACGGGCGCGCTCTCTGATCGTCGGTACGACGTGCCGTCGCGCGACCTCGTGCTGCGCGATCACGTGCTGCGCCTGCGCGTGTATCGCGATGCGGCCGGCGAACGCGCCGTGCTCGACTGGAAGGGCCCCACGGCCTACGAGTCGGGGTACAAAGTGCGTGAGGAACTGTCGGCGCCCTGCGGGGACGGCGCGACCATCGCCCTGATGCTCGAGCAGCTGGGCTACGTGGTGACGCGCGAAATCGACCGTGACATCGAGCAGTTCGAGCTGGAGGGGACCGTGCTACGCATCGAGCGGTATCCGCGCATGGACGTGCTGCTCGAAGTCGAAGGGGAGCCGGAGGCGATCGAGCGGGCCATCGTGGTCTCGGGCATCGCGCGCGAGGCGTTCAGCAGCGAGCGGCTCCCCGATTTCATTCGGCGGTTCGAGGAGCGCACGGGCGAACGCGCGGCCATCTGCACGTGCGAGCTGTCGGGTGACTACCGCTACAGCGCCGAGGACGCCTGAGTCCATGGCACCGCCCGCTGCCGACCTCGTGCTCCCCGAGTTCACGCGATCGCTGCGTGCGCTGGGCAGCGCGCGGTGGCTGCGCGACGCCGACCACGCGCGCGTCTTCACGCCGCTGCTCACCGCGCGCCGCAACGCCGCGCGCGTACGGACGGCCGAGGGACAGGTCGCGGCATTCCAGGCGGACCGCCTGCGGCGCGCGCTGGCCGACGGTGTCGAGCAGATGGCGGCGGCACGTCACCCGAAGTCGCCCCCCGACCACCGCGCCTTTGCCGCGCGAATCACCGACGCGGGCGCCGCCGTGTGGGGGGCGCTCGATGCGCTGGAGACCCGCGCCGCCGAGGTAGGCAAGGCGAACGCCGCGGCGCGTGCCGCGGCGTGGCACGCGTGGGTGGCGGCGGTGCAGGAGCTCTTCCTGGCCGCCGATGCATGGTGGATGGCGATCGTGGAGGCACGCGATGGCACGCGCGCACGCGGCATGCAGGCCGCCGTCCCCCCGCTGCTCCCCGCCGTGCTCCTGGCCCTGCTCGTCGCGCTCGCACCCGCCGCGCTCGCCGCGCAGCAGCACCTCACGTACCGCGTGACGGGACTCACGCCCGAGGCGCTGCGTGCGCGCGGCTTCGACGTGGTGGGCGTGGAGCCCGGCCGGGTGCTCGTGGTGGCGGATCCCGGCGAGTTTGCTCGTCTTCAGGCCGCGGGCGCGCAGCCGCAGGTGCTGCTCGAGCCCGGGACGGACAGTCGCCGCCTGCAGCAGCTCGCCGCGGTGGCGACCACGCCCGTGGTGTACCGCTCGTACGACGACCCGCAGCGCGGCATTCGCACGTGGATCGATTCGCTGGCGGCGTCGAACGCGCGTGTCAGCGTGGACACCGTCGGCCGGTCGTTCGAGGGACGCCCCATCCTGGCCGTCAAGATCGGCCCGCGGGGCGACGTGGCGTCGCGTCCGAATGTGCTGTTCGTCGCCACGCATCACGCCCGCGAATGGGCCGCGACGGAAATGGCGTTGCGCCTGATCCGTCGCCTGGCCACCGGCACCGACGCGCGCACGGATTCGCTGGTGAACCAGCGTGACATCTGGGTGGTGCCGGTGGTGAACCCGGACGGCTACCAGTACACGTTCACCAACGATCGCCTGTGGCGAAAGAACCGCCGCCCGATGGCCGGCGGCTATGTGGGCGCCGACCTGAACCGCAATCATTCGGTCAACTGGGGGATCGACGACAACGGGTCGTCGCCGAACGCCCAGTCCGAAATTTATCGCGGTCCTTCGGCGGCGTCGGAACCAGAAGTCAGCGCGCTGCAGCGGTTCCACACCCTGCATCCGCCGGTCATCTCCATTTCGTATCACACGTACGCCGGGCTGCTGCTCTTTCCGCCCGGAGCCCGCAACGGCATTCTCGCCGCCGATCTCGATGCGTATCGCGTGTTGGCGGGCACCAACGCCCATTCGGCGGTCCCCGACCGCCTGCCGGGATCGCTGCGCTCGTTCTATTCGCCGAGCACCGCGTGGATGCTGTATCCCACCAACGGCGAGTACACCGACTGGGCGAGCGCGACGTACGGGACGGTGAGCATCAACCCGGAACTCACCAGTGGCTACGGCCCGGCGGGCTACTACGGGTTCCAGTTTCCCGACGACGAAACACTGCTGCAGCAACTGTTCACCGAGAACCTGCCGTTCGCGCTCGACGCCATCGAGATGGCGCGTGATCCAGCCGGCTATCGCAGTCCCACCACGGGGTTGCGTGCCGATCGGCTGGTGCTCGAGAGCGGCGCGGCGAACCTGCGCGTCCGAGTTCCGGCGGCGGGGGCGGCGGGGGCCGCGCTGTCGGCGGCCGGAGTGCCCGTGACGGTCTCCATCGACTCCACGTCCGGCGGCAAATATTCGCGTCGCCTCGTGTCGCAGGGTGCCAACGACCGTCACCCGACCACCATCAGCGTGACTGCCGGCACCGACAAGATGACGTGGACCCGGCTGGCCGCCGCCGGCGCGGAAAGCGGTGACCCCGCGTGGTCGCTCCAGGGTTTTGCGGTCGATACCGTGCGACGATTCTCGGGACGGTCGTCCTACTTCGGGACGAACGGCGAGCTTCGCTCGGCCGCCATCAAGGTGCCTGTGACCGTGGACACGGTGAGCATCACCTATTGGACCAGGTACAGTGGCGATGGCTACTCCGAATCGCCGTTCGGCCTGGTGCGCGTGTCCTCTGATTCGGGAAGGACGTTCGACGTGATCGGCAGACTCGCCGGCGGGGCCCCGGCGTTTTATCCCGAAGACGTGCGCGTTGGCGGGGTGCACGGCAAGACGTTGATCCTTTCGTTCCTGTCGGAAGGCATGCCGTGGTGGATCGACGACGTGGCGGTCTTTGCCCATGGGACCCTGGCCGCGACGGGTCCGGGTGTCGGCGCCGCCGGATCGGCGGCTTCGCGCTTCAAGCCCTCGGCCAACCCGGTGCGCGGCACATCGGTGACCTTCGTCTGGCCTTTTGCGGGGCAGGGAGGCACTGTGAGGGCCTATGACTTCACCGGGCGACTGGTCTGGCAACGCACCGTGGGTGCGAGCGATGACGACGTGACGTGGGACCTGAGTCGCGACGTGGTGCCCAACGGCGCCTACCTGATGCTGGCCGAAAGCGGCGCAGACCGTGCGCGGTTGCGCCTGTTCGTCGTTCGGGGGGCGCCGTGATCGTCGGCGTGGGATTCGACCTCGTGGAGATCGAGCGCGTGGAACGGCTGCTCGACGGCAAGGGCGAGCGGGCGCTGGCACGATTGTTCGTCGACAATGAGGTGGCGTATGCCACCGCACGCGCACGACCCGCGATGCACCTCGCGGCGCGGGTGGCCGCCAAGGAAGCGGCATTCAAGGCGCTGTCGGGGAGCGAGAGTGCGCGCCTGATCGGGTGGAAGGAGATCGAGGTGGTCTCGCGCCCCGGGCACGCGCCGGAACTGGTGTTTCACGGGCGCGCCCTGCAGCGGGCCGAGGTGCTTGGGGTACGCCGGCACTGGCTGACGCTGACGCACACCGACAGCACGGCGGGGGCGTTTGTAGTGCTGGAAGCGGACTAAATCGGCAGGGAAAACCTCTTGCAGGGTCCTATTTGCCGAGTAATTTACTTGGTAAATGTGGATGAGAATCGCTCTCAACGGGCTGCTCTTTGCCGTCGTTGCCGGCGCCGGCGCCTCTCGGGGTGACGCGCAGGAGCCCCCGGCCAAGCGTCTGGGCTCGATCGTCGGCGTGGCGGTGGAAGAGTACGCCAAAGCCGTGGATGGCAAGGGACGGCTGGTTTCCGCCGTGGAACTCGACGAGGCGACCGGTTTCCTGAAGGATGCACAGGAAGTCGCCAAGCGCCTGACTTCGCCCGACGCCGCGGTGACGCGCGCACTGCTCGACTCCCTGGCCGTATCGGCCGCTGGTCGTGCGACGCCCGCCGAACTGCGCGTGTTGCACGCGCAGTTCACGGTGTCATTGGGCGCCGCGGGCGCGCTCGACCAGCCGACGCGGATGATCGACGTGGCCGAGGGCAAGTCGCTGTTTGTCTCGCACTGTGCCTCGTGCCACGGGGTTGCGGGCAATGCGGATGGTGTCGAGTCAGTGAAGCTCAATCCGCGGCCGGCCAAGCTGTCGGATGCCGTGCTCCTCCGGAACGCCACGCCGGCCCTGCATTACCGCATCCTGTCGGTTGGCGTGCAGGGGACGGCGATGGTGGCGTGGTCGGGGCAGCTGACACCCGACCAGCGGTGGGCACTGGTGACGTATGTCGCGTCGCTGCGCGCCAACGATGCCGATCGCGCGCGAGGGCAGGTTGTGCTGGCCACCACGTCGATGCCCGAGTGGCGGACGTTCGAGTGGCAGGCGGAGCGCAGCGACCTGCAACTGTCGCAGGAACTGGCCTCTGGCGCGGTGGCACCGAATGACGTGCCCGCGGTCATCGCCGCATTGCGTGCGGAGCCTGTGGTCGAGCCGAAACAGGCGGTGAGTTCGGCGGTTGACGCGGCGCGCGCGGTGGTGCGCACGCTCGACGACGCGCTCGCGTCGGCGCGCCGCGGCGATGGTGCCGGCGCCGGCGACCTGGCCTTCGATGCGTATCTCGCTTTCGAGCCGATCGAAGGACCGGCGCGCGCGCGCGACCCGAATCTCGTGGCTGCCATGGAGCGTCATTTCGCCGACTTCAAGGGCGCGGTCAAGACGCTCGACCTGCAGGCCGCCACCGAGGCGCGCGCACGGATCGAGCGCGGACTCCCCGGCGTGCTCGAACTCACGGAAACCGCGGCCTCCGGATGGGGGGCGTTCTTCGAGTCGCTGCTGATCATCCTGCGCGAGGGCTTCGAGGCGATCCTCGTGATCGGCGCGGTGGTGGCCTTCCTGCTCAAGACGGGCAACAGGCACCGGCTGAAGGAAATCTGGTACGGCGTACTGGCCGGCCTCGCGGCCAGCGCGGTCATGGCCGTGGTGCTCAGCACGGTGCTCAAGGCGATGCCGGCGAGTCGCGAGATCATCGAGGGCGGCACGATGCTGGTGGCCGTCGTCGTGCTCTTTTCGGTGAGCTACTGGCTGCTGAGCAAAGTGGAAGGAGCCCGGTGGCAGAAATTCATCCGCGATCGCGTGAACGCCGCGCTGTCGCAGGGTGGGTCGCAGGCGCTGGCACTGGTGGCGTTCCTCGCGGTCTTTCGCGAGGGGGCCGAGACGGCGCTGTTCTATCAGGTGTTGTTTGCGCGCCCCGGTTCGGTGGCCCCGGTGCTGGGCGGACTGCTCGTCGGATCCGGCGTGCTGGCGGTGGTCTTCACGCTGTTCTATCGCTACGGCGTGCGCATTCCGCTGCGGCCATTTTTTGCCACGACGAGCGCGCTGCTGTATCTCATGGCCTTCGTCTTCACCGGCAACGGCATCAAGGAACTGCAGGAAGGCAATGCCCTGACGACGACGCCGGTGCCGGGGCTTCCGCACATCGAGCTGCTGGGCATTCACCCGACGGTGGAGTCGCTCGGGGCGCAGGCGCTGCTGCTGGCTCTGCTGTTGTTCGCACTGTGGAAGGCGCTGCAGCCGCTGCCGGTGGAAGACGCTGCCTCAGAGCCGGGGACCGAGGAGATTCCGGCCGAGGTGGCGGCCCGTCTGGCCGAACTGACGGTGAAGGCGCGGCAGTTGCAGGACCGCGTCGTGACGCTCGAGAAGGAGATCGAGGCGCACGAACATGACGCGGATGCGCACGAGCGGAGCAGGTTCGCGCCGTAAGGCGAGGGGACCGAACTACACGCTCGCGTGGATCCCTGGCTTGCCTGGGCCGACGTTTCGACGCATCTGCATCCACACGATGCCGCCCGCCGCGAAGAGCAGGGCGATGGTCTGGGCCATGGTCAGCGGGCCGACGAAGCGATCGTCCTTGGCGCGGAAGAACTCCACGATGAAGCGCTCCGTGCCTGCGAAGACGCAGTAGAGGCCGAACAGCCATCCTTCGGCGTGCTTGTGGTCGCGCAGCTTCCAGAGGATCCAGAACATCAGCGCGCCCATCGCGACTTCGTACAGCTGCGTGGGATGCACGGCGATGACTTCCAGCGCGTTGCGTCCCTCGAGGCCCTTCACGCCGAACTGCTCGGTGAGGTTCTGCACCGTGGACGCCGGATAGCCGTTGGGGAACGCCACGGCCCAGCGCGAGTCCCACGGGCGGCCGTAATCGTCCCCCACCGCCCAGCACCCGGTGCGTCCCACGGAGTACGCCGCGGCGAGCCCCGGGGCCACCACATCGCTGATGCGCGTGAACGGCTGGCCACGCCACCGGATGACGCCGGCCGTCGCGACGATGCCGCCCATCAGTCCGCCCCAGAAGACGAAGCCCGACGTGTGGAGCAGGGCGCGCGGGTCGTGATACAGGATGGCGTAGTAGATCTTGGCGCCGAGCAGACCGCCAATGACGGCGCCCACGAGCACGTCACCCATGATCTCGGCGTCGTGCCCTCGGCGCTCGAGTTCCACCTGGCCCATGTACTGGGCGACGAGGAACGCGAGCAGCATGGCGAGGCCAAACCCGGTGAGGGTCAGCGGACCGAGGTGCAGCTCGAAGGGCTGGACGACGATGTGCGGGGCGTCAGGGAGCATGGAGGGAAGATAAGGACGGAGCGCGCGCGCGGGCTACGGCGCAGCGTGGATGGCGCGCCCGATGATGATGGTGATGTTGTCGGTGCCACCCGCCTCGAGGGCGTCCTGAAGCAGCGCCTGACAGGCCTGGTGCGACGACGTCATGGTGCGCAGGCGGTCGGCGATCTGCGCGTCGCTCACGTGCTTGGTGAGGCCGTCGCTGCAGAGCAGGTGGACGTGGCCCCAGTCGTTCTCGATGGCCGTGATGACCGGCGACGCCTCGGGGCCGCCGATGGCGCTGGAGAGCACGTGCTTCCAGCGCTCGTGCCCGGGGTGGGACCGCTGAATGACACCGGCCGCCACGAGGTCCTCGGCGACGGTCTGGTCGCGCGAGACCTGATGGAGTTCCCCGTCGCGCAACGTGTAGTACCGGCTGTCTCCCACCTGCAGGATGTAGGCGCGCGGCCAGACTC
>CANNKR010000037.1 GCA_947504615.1 Gemmatimonadota bacterium
CCAACGTGCGGCACCTGATCGCGGTGTACGAGGGGATCGAGTCACTGCTGGTGCCCAAGGAGTTCCGCGGCTGAGTTGGGATCCGTGGCTTCAATTGCTTGAACTGCTTCAGCACGGAGCAACCGAGTTCAACAAATTACAAATCCCAGCTCAAGGCTCGGTTTGTTTCAACACGGAGACCGGAGATAGCGGAGGGCCACGGAGTACGGCCACTGCTTTTCTTGGGGGCTTGTGCGGACGGTACTGTCCGCCGAGCCCCTTTGAAGTTTTGTTGTACTCCGCGGCCCTCCTTTTCCTCCGTGTTTATCAAAACTCAGATCCCAGCCTCAGGCTCGGGTTCTTTTAACACGGAGACCGGAGCTTCACAGAGGGCCACGGAGTACGGCAACAACTTTTAATGGGGGCTTGTGCGGATGGTACTGTCCGCCGAGCCCCTTTGAATTGTTGTTGTCCTCCGTGGCCCTCCTGTTCCTCATTTTCCTCCGTGTTCAACACAACACAAATCCCAGCCCAAAGCTCGGTTTCTTTCAACACGGAGACCGGAGGTATCGGAGGGCCACGGAGGACAACACAATACTAGGGGTCGTGGCGGGCAGTACTCCGCGCCACGACCCCTTCAATGTTGTTGCCGTACTCCGTGGCCCTCCGCGCGCCTCCGGTCTCCGTGTTGAAAGCACCGGACCGACGGTGATGGAAAATACCGGACCTAGCGCAGCCTACAACTTCGCCAGCGCCGCGCGCGTCGCCGCGTCCACCGCGGCCACCGCCTTCTCGATCGCCGCCCGGGTGTCCGCCGATGCGCCGCCGACTTCGATGTCGGCCGTCGCGCGCAGGGCCCCCGTGTAGTACGTGCCCCACGTCTGCAGGATGTCGTGTTCCTTCGCGGCGTCGCCGCCAGCCTTCAACGCGGCGGTGCTCAATGCGAACTCCGTGGCGAGCCGGGCCAGCGCAGCGCGCTCGACTTCCGCGATCACCTGCCGTGCGGCCACGCCGTTCGCCGAGGCCATCGTCAAGGCGCTCACGATGGCGCTCACGCCGACGTTCTTCATCTCGTCCGCCGAGACCATGTCCAGACGGTCCATGTCGGTGTGGTAGTACTGGTCCGTGAAGTGCCAGAACAGCAGCCCCGCGATCTTCGCCTTCAGGAACGGCGTGTGGTCGCTCCCCCCTTCGAACGGATTGGTCTTGACGACCCAGCCATTCGTGGCCGCCTGTTCCAGGCAACGCTGAAGCACGTAGTCGTTGAAGTAGTGCGGCATCACGCGGTCCTTGGCCAACGGGCTGCCGCCCCATTCGGAGTGCTTCTCTTCGCCGCGCGTCCAGACCGCCGACGGATCGGGCATCTTCTCGATCAGAAACGTGCCGCCGGTCTTTCGGGTGTCCTCGCCCACCATGTCGAGCGAGAGTCCCCAGCGAATGCCCTTGGCGCGCACGGTGTCCTGCGTGATGTAGCGGTCGGTGCTGCGGATCTCGAGGCCCCAGAGGAAGGTGATGGTGCGCTTCGGGTCAATCGTGCCCGTCTTCACGAGCTCCGCCGCCACCCGCGCCATCTCGACCTGCGCGCCGACGCCCGACGCATTGTCGTTGGCGCCCGGCTCCTGCACGTGGGCGCTGAACACAAAGCGCTCCTCGGGTGCGCTGCTTCCGCGCACCTCGGCGACCACCGTGCGTTCCACGGCGTTCGGGGTCCACGTGACCGCCGTGGCCACATGCAACCGCACCGGCCCCTTGGCGAGCGCGGCCCGGAGCTGTGCCCGCGCGTCAAAGGAGAGCACGATCCCCCATCCCTTGCGCACCGTGTCCAACGGGATCGACTGAAAGACGATGCTCGTGCGGTTCTTCTCGGGCTGCGTGTACGCGGCCAACGCGTAGGCGAGTACGCCCAGCGCGCCGCGCTTGACGACAGCCTCCGTGAACAACTGCCCCACGCGTCCGTCGGCCATCACGATCTTTCCCTTCACGTCGGCCTTGTCCAATGCGGCAGCGGAGAAGGTGCCGACGTCCACCAGTTCGGCGTCCACGCCGTCGGCCGGTGTGGCAAACGAGTTATTGGTCAGCATGTTGCGGTTGGTCGTCCACTGCAGCACCGGGGACGCCGCGCCCACGATGCGTACCTCCGCGCTCACCGCCTCCCACGCGGGCACCGTCATCGGATACCGTTCGATGCGATACACCAGGCGGTCGGTCGGCTTGGCACTCGCTTGCTTCACGTAGCCCGCCTGCTCGAGGCGCTGGGCGATGTGGTCGATGGAGGCGTCGAACCCGTGGCTCCCCGGCCAGCGGGCGAACTGGTCGAGAAAGGCGACCGTCTCCAGAGCCCGCTCGCCCGAAAAGCGCGGGCGCACCAGCGCGGCGACGGATGCGGAGGGCGAGACCGGCTGCTGGGCGGCGAGCGCCAGCGGTCCGGTCGTGCAGATGAGGAGAAGCAGGGGAGGAAGTCGCATGCCGAGAAGCTACGCCACCGTCGGAATCCCTGACAGGCGGTGGTCGTTCTCGCGTTCTCGCGCTCGTGCGCTCTCGCGCTCGCCTCTAAAACCTCGAATCGTCCCGCTTCAGCACCACCTGCGCCTTCCGGGACACCTGTCCGTTCCGGTAGTAGAACGGCACGTCGATGCGCCCGGCCACATACGTGCCGTCGAGGATCTGGATTCCCTTGCCGCCCCGCGTGGGGTCCGGGATGAAACGCAGCGCGTTGGCGTGCACTTCGTAGCGGCCGTACACGGTCATGCGCTGGATCGGATCGCGCCCAATTGACGCGCCCTTCATGGCCAGCGTCTGCCGGTACCGGAGCGCCGCCCGGAACTGATACCCGGGCCGCAGGGCGATCACGAGCTCGTCGAACTCCACCACGTACTGGGTGCCGTCCTTGTCGCTGACCTTGTCACTGGACGGCAGCTTGCCCCCATTCACGGAGGCGGCGACGTAGCTGGCGACCGCGGGGGCGGCGGCTGTGGGGGCGGCCGCCGCGGGGGAGGCGCTTCCGGGGGCCACCGACGGCCTGACTGCGGCCGGTTTTCCCTGCGAATGCGCGGCGTCAGACAGCGCCAGCTGTAGGGGAATCAGGAGGGGGAGTAAGGACATTCTCACAGCCGGAAACCTCTCGCGTAACGCTCGCCAGCGCAATGCACACCATGGAAATACGTGTCAATTGCTCGCCGTACTATACAAGGGTCCCAACGAGGGCAAGTAGGGGTTTCCCGTCCAGAGAACCCTGCCTCCCCCGACAGCGAAATACGGGCGGTCAGGGAAATTTGAGTCAGTCGTGGATGGTTGCCGCTGCTTGCCCCCTCGCGGGGCGTTTTTTGCCTGACAACCGCCCCCGGCTCACAAGTGATACACGAGCCCGGCGTGCACGTCCACACCTTCTTTCATTAGACGTGATCGTGCATGCCGACGCCATCCAGCGAGGTGTTCGCGCGACCATGTCTGCCGCATCCTCTTCCGCAACTGCCGCTCCTGCGCCGCCGAAAGTCCTGCGCGTTCCGGAGCACACCGTCGAGATCGTTTCCGACTCGGGCGAAGGCGCCCAGAAGTGCGCCCAGATTTTCGCCGCCGTCTCCGCGAAAATGGGCAACGGCGTCTGGACCGTCGAGCTCATTCCCGCCGAAATCCAGCCGCCGCCGCGCGTCCCGGAAGGCGCCAGCGGCAATCGCGTGCGGCTGGGCGAGCACGCCGTCACCAACTGGGGCGACCGCACCAATCTGGTGATCGCCTTCAACGAGCAGGTGCTGCTGGCTCGTCACCGGCTGGACGCCCTGGACGACGACGCCGTGCTGCTGGTCGAGGACAAGTGGGCGCGTGATGACGATCCGGAGATCGTGGCCGCCTGGAACGCCGCGATGAAGGAACTCTCCACTCGCCCGTATCGCATCGTCCCGGTGGCGATGGAAGACGAGTGCCTGACCATCGTCGACAACCCCAAGAAGGGCAAGAACATGTTTGCCCTCGGCATCCTGGCGCGGATCTACGACCGCGACATGACGCGCATCAAGGACCAGATCGCGCACTCGTTCCGCAAGAAGAGCGAGGAAGTGTACGCGCAGAACGTGTCGCTCCTCGAGCTGGGCTACCACTGGGCCGAAGACCACATCGACTTCCGCGTCGAGATTCCGACGCATGCGGCCGAGAAGCCGCTGGTCGTGATGAATGGCAACGAGGCCATTGCCCTGGGCGCCATCGCGTCGGGCATGGAACTCTGCGCCATGTATCCGATCACGCCGGCCACGTCGGTCTCGCACCTGCTCTCCGAGGTGTTCGAGAAGTTCGGCGGCATGGTGCATCAGGCGGAAGACGAAATCGCCGCCTGCGGCGTGGCGATCGGCGCATCGTACGCTGGCAAGGTGGCCTTCACGGTCACGTCGGGGCCTGGGCTGGCGCTCAAGACGGAGTTCCTCGGCCTTGCGATCATGACCGAGGTGCCGCTGGTTCTCGTGAACGTGCAGCGCGGCGGCCCCAGCACGGGCTTGCCGACCAAGGTGGAACAGTCCGACCTGCTGGCGGCGCTCTTTGCCGCCACGGGTGACGCGCCGCACATCGTGCTGGCGCCGGCGACCATCGAAGAGTGCTTCCACATCATGGTGACGGCGCGTCGGCTCGCCGAGACCTTCCGCACCGTGGTCATGGTGCTCACCGACGCGAATCTCGCGACCGGGGTGACGCCGTATCCCAAGCCGGAACTCGACGAGCGCTGGCAGGCCGCGCCGCTCGATCTCGCGCCGGTGCGCGAGGGGCAGAAGCCCTACGGGTGGAACACGGAGACTGGCCTGACGCAGCGGATCATCCCGGGACAGCCGGGTGGCATGCACACGCTGACCGGGTTGTCGCACGACGAGAATAGCAAGGTGGCGTACAGTTCGGGCATCCATCAGCACTCGTCGGCCATGCGCAGCCGCAAGCTGGCGGTGCTGCAGAGCCTGCTCACGCCGCCGCCGGTGTACGGCCCGGCCAAGGGCGACCTGCTGATCGTCGGCTGGGGCAGCACCAAGGGCGCCATTGAAGAAGCGGTGGATCGCGCGCGCGCCGAGGGGATCAAGGTCTCGTCGACGCACCTGCGCTTCCTGTCGCCGATGGAGCCCGGGATCAAGAAGATCTTCGCCGGCTTCAAGAAGGTGATGACGGTGGAGATCAACTACTCCGACGAGATCGGCGATCCGTACGTGACCGAGGAGAATCGCCGGCGGGGGCAGTTGGCCTTCCTGCTGCGGGCCTCGACGCTCGTGGACGTGGATTGCTGGACGCGTGTTCCGGGCGAACCGTTGCGCCCGGGTTCCATACTCGAAGCCATTCGCGGCCGCACGCCGCGTGGAGGTGCCGCGTGAGTATTTCCTGCGGGTTGCTCCCCGTCCTCAACCTGGACGCCGGTGAGCACCAATACGAGATGTCCGAGTACGAGGGCGCCAAGGCCCGGTGGTGTCCCGGCTGCGGCGATCACTCCGTCCTCACGTCGGTGCAGCGCCTGCTGGCCGCTGAGCAGTTGATTCCCGACCAGACGATGTTCGTCTCGGGCATCGGCTGCTCCAGCCGCTTTCCGCACTACCTCAAGACCTACGGGTTCCACGGCCTCCATGGCCGCGCGCTCCCCGTGGCCACGGGGATCAAGCTGCATCGCCCGGAACTCAATGTCTTCGTGGTGATGGGCGACGGCGACTGCACGTCGATCGGCGCCGGCCACTGGCTGCACGCGATGCGCTACAACATGGACATGACGGTCATGATGCTGGACAACGGCATCTACGGGCTGACCAAGAATCAGACGTCGCCCACGACACCGCAGGGCTTCAAGAGCAACACCCAGCCCAAGGGAAGCTGGCTGCCGCCGATGAACCCCATCGAGATCGCGCTGGGAGTCACCAACGCCTCGTTCGTGGCCCAGACCGCCGAATGGGCGCCGGCGCACCTGTATGCCACGCTCCGCGCGGCGTACCACCACAAGGGTTTCAGCTTCGTTCGCATCCTGCAGCGTTGCCCGGTGTTCACGCCGCTGATCTTCCAGCAGGCGGTGCAGGATCCGGCACGCATCACGCTGATGGTGCACGACGACGGCGTGGTGGCCCCTGAACTGAACAACATCTACTCCTCGCAGGTGCACCACGACCCGCGGGATCTCGCTGCCGCTCGCGCCATGGCCGAGCAGACCGAAAAAATCCACCTCGGCGTCTTCTTCAAGGACCCGTCGAAGCCTCGCTACGAGGAGACGCGCCGCGTGGCGCCCCATACGCCAGCCGAACGTGTCGCGCTGCTCGACAAGGAGCTCGATCGCTATGCCGTCTGATCCTCGCGTTGCCGCGGCGCTGGCCGCGCTCAAGCAGCCCATCGCCGAGTTCCGCGCCGCCGTCCAAGGTGCGCTCGCGCAGGCTGACGCCTTCCTGGCCGCACAGTCGGCCGATGAATCCACGCGCGCGTCGCGTGCCGGCATTGCACTGGGCGAGTTTGGCGCCCGGCACATCAGTGCAGCTGGCTTTGCCGCACTCTTTCCGGCCGTCGCACCAGCCGACGACGCGTCGCAGAAGGCGCTGGCTCGCGCCATCGACATCCTGCGGTCCGTTGCGGCGCAGGGCGAATCGCTCTTCGTGGCCGAGGTCACGAAGGGACGCCGCTTGGGGGCGACGATCGACGACGCACTGGCCGTTGCCGGGCGCGCCTTCGGGGCCATCATCATCACGGAACTGGTACGCGGCGGGCGCTATCGCGCCGCCGAGCACGACCGCCTGCTCGACGCGTCGGAGTTTCGCGCGTGGAACAAGGCCGAGCGCCGCTTCGCGCCGCCGCTGGTGGTCGAGGTGGACGGTGCCGACCTGCACGCCGGCGCCTTGCTCGACTTCGCCGACGGCCGCGAGAAGCTGGTGCTGGTGGTGCGCGGTGATTCCGCGCCGGCCGCGCTTGTTCGCTGCGTGACGCCGGGCACCTTCGTGCTCCAGACGGTGGACGGCAGCGGGCTGGATCGCCTGGCGGGCTATGAAGGGCCGGCCATCGCCGCCGTCGTCCCCGAAGGGGCCGCCGTGTTCATGCACGATCCGACCGCGGGCAAGGAAGCCTGGCAGCGGATCACGATTGCGCACCTGCCGGCACTGCCGACCAAGGCGGTCGGCGGCAGCAGCGCGTGGCAACTGGGCGAAGACCTGAAGATGCTGGCCGATCTGGCCCGTACGCCGTTTGCGGTGCCGGGCGCGCTGGGCGCCAAGGGCGCGCCGGCGATGGGCGCTGGCGAGGCGGTGGATCGTCTGGCGAGCTGGCTCCTCGATTCGTCCGGCCTTGCCGGCACTGCCTGAGCGGGCGAGGACGCAATGATCTTTCAAGCGATCCTGATCCTCGGCGGCACCGGGCTCGTCTTCGCGATTTTCATCGCGGTGGCGAACAAGAAGTTCAAGGTGTGGGAGGATCCTCGCATCGACGTGGTGGCCGCCATGCTGCCGCAGGCGAACTGTGGCGCGTGCGGGCTGCCGGGCTGCCGGGCGTTCGCAGAACGCGCGGTGGAAGGGACGATGGAACCGGCAGGGTGCCCGGTGTCGAACACCGACCAGATACACAGCATCGCCGCGTTCCTCGGTATCGAGGCGGGCAATGCAGCCAAGCGCGTGGCGCGGCTGCTGTGCGCAGGAAGCACCGATGTCGCGAAGCAGCGCGCGGAATATCGCGGCCTGTCCACCTGTGCTGCCGCGACGCCGGTGGCGGGTGGCGGCAAGGGATGCGCGTGGGGTTGCCTGGGGCTCGGCGACTGCGCGGTGTCCTGCGATTTCGACGCCCTCCACATGAGCGCCACCGGCCTGCCGGTGGTTGACGTGGAGAAGTGCACGTCGTGCGGCGATTGCGTGGATGCCTGTCCCAAGGGGCTCTTCGTCATTCAGCCGCTCGACCACAACCTGCTGGTGCAGTGCAAGAACCTGGTGACGGGAGATTCCGTGCTCGAGGCATGCCAGGTGGCATGCACGGCATGCGGCAAGTGTGTGCTGGACGCCGCCGAGGGGCTCATCAGCGTGGCCAGTGGAGTGGCAGTCATTGAATACGACCTGATCGCCGATGCGGAGGAGCGCGCCATTGAGCGCTGCCCGACCGGTGCCATCGTTTGGCTGCAGGGCGCACAGTTTGCGCGCCTGCCGGCCCTCAGCAGTGCGGAGGCAGCATGAATTTCCTGAGCAAGCCCACGGCCGACGCGGCAGTTCCGCAGGCCCCCCGATTCCCCGGCGTCAAGCATGCCCTCGACGGCTCGGCAGCCGTCGTCGAAATGGAGATCGCAGCCAGCGAAGCCGCCGGCGCGTATCCGATCACCCCTTCCACCCAGATGGGTGAGGGGTGGGCGGCCGCGGTGGCCGAAGGCAAGCACAACGTCAATGGCCGCAAGCTGCTGTTCTTCGAACCCGAAGGCGAGCATGCGGCGGCGGCGGTCACGGCCGGCATGAGCATGGCCGGATTGCGCGCCACGAACTTCTCGAGCGGGCAGGGCATCGCCTACATGCACGAGTCGCTCTACGCCGCGGTCGGCAAGCGCCTCACCTACGTGCTGAACGTCGCGGCCCGCGCCATGACCAAGCACGCGCTGAACGTGCACGCCGGGCACGACGACTATCACGCCGTCGACGACACGGGCTTTTTCCAGCTCTTCGCCAAGGACGTGCAGGAATCGGCCGACCTGAACCTGGTGGCGCACCGCGTCGCCGAGCTCTCGTTGAACCCGGGCATCATCGCACAGGACGGCTTCCTCACGAGCCACGTCATCGAATCGGTGATGCTGCCCGAGCGCGCGATGATCAAGGAATACCTCGGCGATCCGGCCGACATCATCGACAGTCCGACGCCGGCGCAGCGCCTGGTCTTCGGCGACAAGCGTCGCCGCATTCCCGAGATGTTCGACCTCGACTACCCGGCCATGCTGGGCGTCGTGCAGAACCAGGACAGCTACGCGCAGGGCGTGGCCGCGCAGCGGCCCTTCTATTTCGATCACATCGCCGAGCTCACCGACACCGCCTTCGCCGAGTTTGCGGCGCTGACCGGACGCAAGTATTCGCGCGTGGCGGGCTACCGGCTGGAGGATGCCGAGTGGGTGATCGTCGGCCAGGGTTCGGTGGTGAGCAACGCCGAAGCCGTGGTGGACATGCTGCGCCATGAGCGCGGTATCAAGGTGGGCGTGCTCAACCTGACGATGTTCCGCCCGTTCCCCTCGGACCTGCTGACCAGCATGCTGGCCGGCAAAAAGGGCGCCGTCGTGATGGAGCGCCTGGACCAGCCGCTCGCCGTGGATGGGCCGATGCTGCGCGAGATTCGCGCGGCGATGGCCAAGGGTGTCGAGAACGGCCGTCTGGCGACGTCGCATGCGGGGCTCCGCGCCCTGCGTCCCGAGCAGGTGCCGGACTTCTACTCGGCGTGCTTCGGCATGGGCAGTCGCGATCTGCAGCCCGGCGACATCGTGGCCGCCGTGGAGAACATGCTTCCCGGTGGTGCCGCGCGTCGGCAGTTCTACCTCGGCATTGACTTCGTGCGCAAGGGGACGCGCCTGCCGAAGCTCCAGATCTGGCAGGACACGCTCATCGACCGCTATCCGGATCTGGCCAATATGGCCCTGCCGATGGCGGGCGACTTCAACCTGCTGCCGAAGGGCGCTACCGCGCTGCGCATCCACTCCGTGGGTGGCTGGGGCGCGATCACGATGGGCAAGAACCTCGCGATGACGGCGTTCGAGCTCTTCGACATGGACATCAAGGCGAACCCCAAGTACGGCTCCGAGAAGAAGGGACAGCCCACGACGTTCTACGCGGTGATGGCGCATGAGCCGATCCGGCTGAACTGCGAACTGAAGCACGTGGATGTGGTGCTCTCGCCCGACCCCAACGTCTTCCGCCACAGCGATCCGCTGGACGGGCTGGCCGAAGGTGGCGTGTTCGTCATCCAGACCGACCTCACGCCCGACGCGTTCTGGCAGACATTGCCGGCCAAGGCGCGCCGCACGATCGTCGACCGCAAGATCAAGATCTACTGCATCGACGCGTTCGCCATCGCGCTGGCCGAAGCGTCGGACGTCGAGCTGCGCTACCGCATGCAGGGCGCGGCCTTCATGGGCGCCTTCTTCCGCACGTCGCCGTTGCTGAAGAACGAGGGGCAGACCGAAGAGGCGCTGTTCAAGGACATCGCCAAGCAGTTGCAGAAGAAGTTCGGCGGCAAGGGTGCGCAGGTGGTCGAGGACAACGTGCGCGTCATCCGTCGCGGCTTCGATGAAGTGAAGGACGTCACGCCCGTGAGCGGCGACTTCGGCGACGAGAAGGGCAAGGTGCCGCACATGCCGGTGCTGATGGAGTCGCCGAACGCGCAGGATGGGCTGGGACACGAAGGGCGCTTCTGGGAACAGGTCTGCTCGGTCTGCCAGTTGGGGCAGGACGGCATCGCCGATCCCTTTGCGGCCATCAGCGCGATGCCTGCCGCCACGGGCGCCGTCCGCGACATGAGCGGCGTGCGGCTCGAGGTGCCGGAGTTCATCGGCGAAAAGTGCACCGGGTGCGCGCAGTGCTGGACGCAGTGTCCGGACTCGGCCATTCCGGGGCTCGTCAACAGCGCGGAAGAAGTGATCCTCGCGGCCATCGACGCCGCGACGAACGGCATCCGGATGGAGCGGGTGCGCCCGCTGGCCAAGAACTGGGCCAAGGAAGCACAGAAGCTCTTCACCAAGGAGCCGACGCTCCAGCCGGCCGACGCGTTCGCCACGGCGTACGAGACGGTGGCGACCAAGATGGGGTGGGACGCCGAGCGTCGCGCCGCCACGGACGTGGAGTTCCACGCCGTGCAGGCGCGGCTCGCGGAGTTCCCGCTGGCACGCACCAAGCCGTTCTTCGACGCCGTCGAACTGAAGGCCAAGGGCGCCGGCGGCCTGCTGTCGATCACGATCAATCCCGAGGCGTGCAAGGGGTGCAACCTCTGCGTCGAGGTCTGCCCGGACGGCGCGCTGGTGACCATCAAGCAGGACGACGTGGGGCTGCAGAAGCTGCGCCGCAACTGGGCGATGTGGAACAAGATGCCCGACACGGACGACCGTTTTGTGAACGTGTCGGACGTGGACGAAGGCATTGGCGTGCTGTCGTCGCTGCTGCTCAAGAAGGAGACCTACCGCTCGATGGTCGGTGGCGACGGCGCCTGCATGGGCTGTGGCGAAAAGACCGCCGTGCACCTGATCCTCTCGGCGATCAACGCGCAGATGGCCCCGAAGGTCAAGAAGCAGGTCGCCAAGCTCGACGTGCTGATTGCCGGGCTGGACGAGAAGGCCTCGACGGCCGACGCATCGCAACGCGCGCTGATCAAGAAAGCCATTGCCGAGCTCAAGGACCTGCGCTGGCGCTACGTGGAAGGACCCAGCGGCAAGGGACGCGCGATGGTGGGCATGGCCAACTCCACCGGCTGTTCGTCGGTGTGGGCCAGCACCTATCCGTACAATCCGTATCCGTTCCCCTGGGTGAACCACCTGTTCCAGGACTCACCGTCCATTGCCATCGGCCTCTTCGAAGCGCACATGCGCAAGATGACCGACGGCTTCATCTCGGTGCGGCGCGCGGAAGCGCTCGTCGACGGCTCGTACGATGCGCACGTCACGGAGCCCGAGTTGGGGGCGTTCGGCTGGAAGGAGTTCACGGACGAGGAGTTCTTCCTCTGCCCGCCGATCATCGCCATGGGCGGCGACGGTGCGATGCTCGACATCGGATTCCAGAACCTGTCGCGGCTGCTCGCGTCGGGGAAGCCGATTCGCGTGGTCGTGCTCGACACGCAGGTCTATTCGAACACCGGCGGCCAGGCGTGCACCAGCGGCTACACCGGCCAGGTGGCCGACATGTCGGCCTTCGGCAAGTCGCAGCACGGCAAGACCGAGGTCCGCAAGGAACTCGGGTTGCTGGCCATCGCGCATCGCGGCGTCTTCGTGCACCAGTCGTCGCAGGCCGCGGCGTCGCACCTGATTGCCGGCGTGCTGAAGGGCCTGCACGTGCGGCGTCCCGCGCTGTTCAACATCTACACGCCGTGCCCGGTGGAACATGGGCTGGCGGATGACTGGTCGCAGGAAGCCGCGCGGTTCGCCCTCGAAAGCCGGGCGTTCCCGTTCCTCACCTACGATCCGGACGGTGGGCCGTCGTTCGCCGACTGCCTGAGCCTCGAGGGGAACCCGTCCGTCGATACCGACTGGCCGATGTACACGCTGAAGTACCTGGACGACCATGACGTCGAGCAGTCGCTCGAGGTGCCGCTGACCATTGCGGACTGGGCGGCCACCGAAGCCCGCTTCAAGCAGCACTTCAAGGAGCTGCCGCGCGACCAGTGGGAGTTTGCGGTGCCGTTCGACGAGTACGTGCGGATGCCGATGGCGGACCGGGAAGGGAAGACGGCCTTCATTCACGCGGTCGGCAAGGGACGCCGCCTGCGCCGGTTGAAGGTTGCCCCCGAAATGGCGACGCTGGCCGCGGAGCGCCTGCAGTACTGGTCGCAGCTGCGCCAGCTCGCGGGCATCGAGGTCTCCGACGTCGCGCGCAACGTGGTATCGGGTGCGATCGAGGCCGAGTTCGACCTGAAGGTCGTGGCGCTGCGCGCCGAGTACGACGCAAAGATCGCCGACCTCAAGCGCGAGTATCCGGCGCAGATTGCGCGCCGGCTGGCCGAGGGGTTGATGGCGCACGGAGCGGGCGGTGCCCTCTCCGAGTTGCTGGCCACGCTGCCGGCGGTGGCGCCGTCAGCCAATGGCGCCGCGGCGCCAGCCGCGGCCGTCGCCGTGGTGGCCGCGCCGGCAGCACCGGCGGCTGTGGTTCCGGTTCCTGCGGTTGCGGCCGCACCGGCCGCGGCCACGGCGACCGCCGACGATGACGACTCGATGTCGCTGGACGCCTACATCGACTCTGCGCGGTGCACGACCTGCAACGAATGCACCAACCTGAACAAGAAGATGTTCGTCTATAACGCCGCCAAGCAGGCGGAGATCAAGGACGCCTCGGCCGGCACGTTCCAGCAGCTGGTGCTGGCCGCCGAACGTTGCCCGGTGACGATCATCCATCCGGGGACTCCGCTGAACCCGAAGGAAAAGGACCTCGAGAAGTGGGTGAAGCGCGCCGCGAGGTTCAACTGATGGCATTCTTCGGCTTTGCTCACGGTGTGCATCCACCGGAGGAAAAGGAGCTCACGAGCGGGCTTCCGATCCGGCGCATGCCGTTTCCGGACGAACTCGTGCTCCCGCTGCGCCAGCACGCCGGCAAGCCGGCGACGCTGTGCGTGAAGGTGGGTGACAAGGTGGAACGCGGCGATCCCATTGGGCTCGCCGACGGCTTCATGTCGGTGCCCATCCACGCGTCGGCGGCCGGCACGGTGACGGCCATCGACTGGTGGCCGCATCCCGACGGTACGATGGCACAGGCGGTGCACATCGCGGTGGACAAGTATGCGCCGCAGGTGCCGCGTCCGCGTCTCGTGCCGCGCTGGGAAGGGCTCACCGTCGATGAAGTGGTGAAGGCCGTGCAGAGTGCCGGCGTCGTGGGACTCGGCGGCGCGGCGTTCCCGACGCACGTCAAGCTGGCGCCGCCCAAGGATTTCACGGTCCACACGCTGATCGTCAACGGCGCAGAGTGCGAGCCGTACCTCACGTCGGACCACCGCACGATGGTGGAGTACCCCGAGCGCGTGCACTTCGGCTGCCGCATCATGATGCATACGCTCGGCGTGAAGAAGGCGGTCATCGGGGTGGAGAAGAACAAGCCCGACGCCATCGCCGCGCTCGAGCGCACCAAGCCGAAGGACCTCGACATCACCATCATGCCGCTCACGGTGAAGTATCCGCAGGGCGCAGAGAAGATGCTCATCCAGTCGGTGACCGGCGTGGAGGTGCCCTCGGGCAAGCTGCCGGTGAGTGTGGGCGTGGTGGTGCAGAACGTGGGATCGCTGGCCGCCGTGGCCGAAGTGTTCGACACCGGACTGCCGCTCATTGAGCGCATCGTCACGGTGACGGGGCACGGGCTGCGGCGCCCGGCCAACCTCATCGTGCCGGTGGGCACGAAGCTCAAGGACCTGCTGACGTACTGCGACGGGATCACCGCCGATGCCGCCGAGGTGATCATCGGCGGCCCGATGATGGGGCTGTCGCAGGCGAACCTCGAGGCGCCCGTCATCAAGGGGACCACGGGGGTGGTGGTGCTTGCCAGTCACGAAACACGCGGGGAGACGGTGTATCCGTGCATTCACTGCGGACGCTGCCTCGATGCGTGCCCCGTCTTCCTCAATCCCTCGTGGCTCGGTGACCTGGCCCGCGTCAAGCGGTACGACGACATGGCGGAGTTTCACCTGGCCGACTGCATGCTGTGCGGATCGTGTTCGTACGTCTGTCCGTCGAACATCCCGCTGTCGCAGCTCTTCCAGGCCAGCAAGGTGATGTTGCGCCGTGCACAACAGGCGGGGGCCGCATGATCGCCAACAAGCTCATTGTCACCGCGTCGCCGCACGTCAAGTCGGTCGACTCGACGCCGCGCATCATGTGGACCGTCGCCGCGAGCCTCGTGCCGGTGATTGCCGCGTCCGCCTTCTTCTTCGGCATCAGCGCGCTGCTGGTGATTTTCGCCGCGACCCTCGGGGCGCTGCTCACCGAGCGGCTGCTCGGGCGGCCGCTGTCGTTGCGTGACGGCTCGGCGATGATCACGGGGCTGCTGCTCGGCCTCTGCCTGCCGCCCGGCATCCCGATGTGGATGGCGTTTCTCGGGGGGGCGTTCGGCATCGGCTTCGGCAAGGTCATCTGGGGCGGGCTCGGCCAGAACGGGTTCAACCCCGCGCTGATCGGCCGCGCCTTCCTGCAGACCGCGTTTCCGGTGGCCATCACCACGTGGCCCAAGCCCGGCGGCAACTTCTTTGCGCTGAAGGGCGACCTCTTTGCGTTCCCCTTCATGCACCCGGTGTCCGATGTCGTCACGTCGGCGACGCCGCTGGGGCTGTTCAAGTTCGAGAAGCTGCCCACGCCATTGCTCGACCTCGTGCTGGGCACGACAGGCGGATCGGTGGGCGAGACGTCGGCGATCATCATCATTCTCTGCGGCGTCTTTCTGGCCTGGAAGGGCTACCTCAACTGGCGCTCGCCCGTCTCGATCGTCGTCACCGTCTTCCTGCTGGGTGGCCTGCTGCACCTCATCAACCCCGCCAAGGCACCGGACGCGCTGTTCATGGTCTTCTCCGGCGGCCTGATGCTCGGCGCCGTCTACATGGCCACCGACATGGTGACCGTGCCGACGACGAACAAGGGGCGCTGGGTCTTTGGCATCGGCACCGGCGTACTGGTCGTCGTCATCCGCGTCTACGGCGGCCTTCCCGAGGGCGTGATGTATGCCATCCTCATCATGAATGCCTTCACGCCGCTCATCAACAACTTCACGCAACCTGCGGTGTTCGGCACGCGCACGCTGAAGGAGGCCAAATGAGCGGCCATTCGCATCACGGCGCGCCTCCAGAGCCGGCGGCACCCTCTGAGCAGCAGGACCAGACGCCCGCCGAAGGGAGTTCCTCGGCGCGGTTGCTCTTCACATTGGGTTTCTTCGGTGCGCTCGCAGGGTCGCTTCTCGCGTTCACGTACCAGAAGACCCTGCCTGCCATCCAGAAGTTTGCCGGCGAGAAGGTTGAGGTGGCCGTCATGGAAGTGCTCGGCGCGCCGCCCAAGCTCGACACGCTCTACCTGATTGGCGACAAGCTGAGCCGGACACCGCCAGCTGGTGTCATCCCGGGTGATGCCATCAAGCTCTTCATTGGCATCGACGCCAAGGGTGAGCGGATGGGTGTCGCGGTGGAGGAAGTCGCCCCGGGGTTCGCCAGCGACGTGCGCCTGATGGTGGGCTTCAATCCGTCTACCGGCGCGCTTACCGGGTTCAAGGTGCTCTCGCAGACCGAAACGCCGGGCCTCGGCGACAAGATCGAAAAGGACACCGCCTTCGCGTCGCGGTTCACGGGCAAGATCGCGCTGCCGCTGAAAGGCACCAAGAGCGTGACGACCGATCCCAGCACCGTTCAGACCATCACCGGCGCGACGATCTCGTCGAAGGCCGTGATCAAGGTGATCAACAAGGCCGTTGAGACGTGGAAGCCACGCCTCGAGGCATTCGAGAAGGAGGGTGGCAAGTGACCACCGAAGCAGCAATCGCCCCCGCGGCGGCCGAACCCTTCGTGCCCGGCGCTCCGCCGCCGGCGCCCCTCCGGCTCGACGTCTGGCGCGGCATTGCCGATGACAATCCGGTGATGATCCAGATGCTCGGGCTCTGCCCGACCATGGCCATCAGCAATCAGGTGAGCAACGGGCTCGGCATGGGCGCGGCGACGATCTTCGTGCTCGTCTGCTCGTCGTTCCTCATCTCGCTGCTCCGCAAGGTGATTCCCGCCGAAGTGCGCCTGGCCACGTACATCCTGATCATCGCGACCTTCGTCACCATCGCCGACCTCGTCATGCAGGCGTACTCGCCGGTGCTGTCCAAGACGCTCGGACCCTTCGTCCCGCTGATCGTCGTCAACTGCATCATCCTCGGGCGGGCCGAGGCCTTCGCCGGCAAGGTGGGGCCGCTGCGCGCCGTGGCGGACGCCATCGGCATGGGGCTCGGCTTCCTGCTGGCGCTGCTCATCATGTGCGCGTTCCGCGAAGTCGTCGGTAGCGGAATGTTCCTCGGGCACCCGCTGTTCGGCCCGAACTACGAGCCGTGGGTCTTCATGATCATGCCGCCGGGCGGCTTCCTGACCATGGGTCTCATGTTTCTCGCGATGGGCTGGTGGGGCGAGCGCAAGAAGGCGCTCCTGAAAAAGGCGGTCGCATGATTTCCAATCTGGCCTGGATCTTTTTCTCCACGCTGCTGATCAACAACTTCACGCTGGCGATGTTCCTGGGGCTGTGCGCGTTCTTCGGTGTCACGACGAAGATCGACACGGGGTGGCGCCTGGGCGCGGCGAACACGTTCGTGCTGGTGATGACCGCGGTCAGCGTCTGGTTCCTGAACCGGTTCGTGCTGGCCGAGGCGCCGTACCTGCGGACGATCGCGTTCATCGTGGTCATCGCGTCGCTGGTGCAGATCGTGGAAATGATCATCAAGAAGTTCCTGCCGGTGCTGTTCCGTGAGCTCGGCATCTACCTGCCGCTGATCACGACGAACTGCGCCATCCTGGCGCTCGCGCTCTTCCAGACGACGCGCAAGTACAACCTGATCGAGGGCATTGTCTTCGCCCTCGGGGCAGGGCTCGGCCTGACGCTCGCACTGACGCTGATGGCGTCGATCCGCGAACGGCTGGACGTGGCGGATATTCCCGCGATGGCCAAGCGCATGGGGCTGGTGCTGATCATCGCCTCGTGCATGTCGATGGCCTTCATGGGCTTCGCCGGCATGGGGAGCGGCTAATGCAGACCTTCCTTGGCATCATCATTTGTGCGGTATTGTTTGCGCTCTACGGACTGGTGCGGCATTACGGCTGCGCCGGACATTGCACGGGTTGCTCTAGCGCCTGCGGGCGCGCTGCGAGGCACAGCCACCATGACTGATACGATTCTTTCGCGGCCCTTCGGCCGCCGCGAGTTCATTGCCATCGGCACGGGCGCCTTTGCCGTGGCGGCCCTGCCCGTCGCGCTCAAGCGCCACGTCGCGGTGGCACGCCGCACGCTGCCGGTGATGGGGACCATCGCCGAGCTTACCGTGGTGGACCGGTCGGAGGCACGGGCGCAGGAAGCCATCGAAGCCGCCATCGCCGAGCTGCGCTGGGTGGATGCCACGATGACGCGTTTCGGCGCGACGTCCGACGTGGGCCGGGCCAATGCCGGCGCCTCGCGCGACGGCGTGCGCGTGCGCCCCGAGACCGCGGAGGTCATCGAGACGGCGCTGCGCTGGTCCTCGGCCACCGACGGACGCTTTGATCCGGCGCTCGGCGCCGCGTCGGAGCTGTGGGACGTGACCAACCGTCGCGAGCCGCCGCCGGCGGACGCGGTGCAGCGTCTGGCGGGGCGTTCGTTCTGGCGCCACGTGGACATTGCGCGCAGCGGGGGCGAGGGGGTCGTGCGCTACGGCGACAGTGACC